>PWQB01000611.1 GCA_003556955.1 Nostocaceae cyanobacterium CSSed10_463m | reverse complement strand
TAGTATCGATTTGGGCGAGTTCGTCTTGAGAAAGTTGAATTTCAGCAGCTTTGGCGTTATCTTGTGCTTGTTCGGGATAACGCGCCCCGGCTATAGCAGTCGTTTGGGGTTGGGCGATTAACCAAGCTAATGCTAATTGAGCTAGGCTACAATTATGATGCGCCGCTATGGGACGTAGTTTTTCTAAAGCTTGTTGGGCGCGTTCAAAGTTTTCGCCTTGGAATAATTTATTTTTAGCCCGGTTGTCGGTGGGGTCAAATTTTTGACCAGGGGCAAACTTCCCAGTTAATAATCCTTGGGCTAGGGGTGAATAAGCCAAAATAGAAATATTATTTTCTATACAATAGGGCATAGCATCCTTTTCTACCTGCCGCCAAAATAAGGAATAGGGGGGTTGTAAACTATCAATGCGTCCATACTGTGCGGCTTCTGCCAATTGATTACGGTTAAAGTTAGATACCCCTATTGACCGAATTTTCCCCTGTTCTTTGAGTTTATTCAAAGCTTTCATAGTCTCCTCGATGGGGACTATTTCAGAGTTAAAAGACCCGGAAGGCCAATGTATTTGATATAAGTCTATATAGTCAGTTTTGAGATTTTTTAAGGAGCGATCGCAAGCCTCTATGACTAAATCATACTTAAGATGATTGGCGAAAACTTTTGAGGCGTACTCAACGCGATCGCGCACATCAGATACAGCTGCGGCGATAATTTGCTCAGAATGTCCTTCCCCATAGATTTCCGCAGTATCCATGGTGGTAATACCAGCGTCAAAGGCGGCGCGGATAGTTTTAATTGAGTCCGCATCCTCAATTCCCGTCCACATGGCTTTACCCGCTTGCCAAGTCCCCATGAGGATGGGTGTAATGTGGATATCTGATGTCCCTAATCTGCGCTTTTCCATAATACTTTCCTGGTGAATATCTGCGAATAATTGCTAATTTAACGGTTTTCACGAGAAATTAAATCAGATTAACGGTAGATTTAGAACAAGTCAAAAGTAGGGGCGGGTTTATAGATATCATTCAATATCAATGAGGATATTAGTAAACCCGCCCCGACATCAAGGTTTTGAGGAATCAATAATGTCCTAAGCTTCTTGGCGGTTGCTATATATGGAATTAACAGGGGTAGCAAATTTTTTTTGTATCTGTGAAAATGCTGCAAACGCAGGTAATATCAGCAATCCGCCCTCGTGTAGCTATCAAAACAAAGCCTCAATGTGGAAATATCTGCCTAAATCGTAGTTATTGCTACATACAATCGCAAAAACCGCAGATAATATGATAAAAATCTTAACCTTATCGTCAGGTAAGAAAGAAATGTTGGTTTATCCTTATCTCCTACAGGAAGCCATTAATTACCACCCATAGCAGTTAAATAATTTTGCCGTTCTAGTTAGTACACAAAATCACCAATATGTGTGGATAAAAAATTATTACGAATTATCCCACAAGACTGAGGCAGGTATTGACAAAATTCTGCCAATATGCAATCAAGCAAAACTTAAAGGAGTTTGCCATGCAACGTCAAATGTGCTGGTTATCTAAGTCTGGCGGCGATGGAGAGAAAATTCTACATCTGCAAGCCTCACCCAATCAACCTTGGCGACCCTATACAGCTTTTCCCCACTTTGCAGTCCCTGATTATCAAATTCCTGGTGGTTCTAAAGGTTGTGCAACTTATCAAAAACTTCTCAAAGCTGGCTGGACTTTAGTACCTAGCGCACGGGCAAATGAGTTTACTAGCAGCTATGCAGAATCAATTTCAAGGGAATAAGGAGTTAGAAAGCACTGGGAAAACCTTGTCCACGAGGGTCAGCTGCTGCTTCTAAATCTCCCTCTGCGGTGACTACGATCGCATTAGCATTACCCCAAGAGCGACTTTTGTTAATCTTGTGTCCACGACGGCGTAACTCTTGCAGGGTCAGTGTATCTAAACCCCAACGTTCCACACGTAACTGATCGGGTAGCCACTGGTGATGTATGCGTGGGGCAGACACTGCTGCACCTACATCCATTTGGTATTCTAACACGTTGAGGACAATTTGCAGCACCTGAGTAATTATGGTGCTACCACCAGGAGTTCCCACGGCCATCCTGAGACGGCCATTCTCGGTGATAATGGTGGGAGTCATGCTAGATAAGGGAGTTTTGCGAGGTGCGATCGCATTAGCTTCATTACCTACTAAGCCAAAAGCATTGGGGACTCCTGGCGCGGCGGCAAAATCGTCCATCTCATTGTTGAGAACAATTCCTGTTCCTGGTGTGACTACACCGGCACCAAAGCCTAGATTAATCGTGAAAGTCAGACTTACGGCGTTATGTTCCTCATCGACAACAGTTAAATGGCTGGTTTCAGTAGATTCTGTTGTAGGTAGGGAATTTAAATCAACTGGCTTGATTTGACTAGCAGGTTTCGCCGTTGACATATCAATTTCTAGA
>PWQB01000763.1 GCA_003556955.1 Nostocaceae cyanobacterium CSSed10_463m | reverse complement strand
CGTCAAGAACGCTGGGGCGCGCGATCGCTTGATTTAGATTTGTTATTATATGATGACTTAATCATCGATACGCCTCACCTGCAAATTCCCCATCCGCGTATGCGAGAGCGAGCTTTTGTGTTAATACCATTAGCAGAAGTTGCCCCAGATTGGATAGAACCAATTTCTGGCTGTATAATCCGAGATTTAGTCAAAAAAGTAGACTGTTCTGATGTACATTTATTAACAGCCGATTAAATTTACCAGAGAGCAACCTAAAAATTACTGATTGTGCGATCGCAGATTGTTGTTATATGTATGTATCTGTAACATTACTTAACCATGCCATTAGGTAGAGAATTACCGCAATTACTCAAGCAATGCTTATTTTACAAAGGTCGCAAGTTTGATTTTGAAGTCAATCGCTTGCGTTTACCCAATAAAGCAGAAGGAGACTGGGAATGTATTCGTCATCCTGGGGGAGACTTAGCTGTACCCGTCACCCCAGAAGGTAAACTGGTCTTAGTGCGCCAATATCGTTTTGCTATTCAAGGAAGAATATTAGAGTTTCCCGCCGGAACCGTCGAACCCAGTGAAAATCCCCAGGAAACAATCAAGCGTGAAATCGCAGAAGAAACCGGTTATACTGCCCACAAATGGGATAAACTAGGTGAATTTTTCCTAGCTCCCGGATATTCTGACGAAATTATTTATGCTTTTCTCGCCAGAGATTTAGTCAAACTAGAAACACCACCACAACAAGATGCAGATGAAGATATAGAAACTGTGTTAATGACTCCAGACGAGTTTGAGAAAGCTATTTTAGAAGGTGTAGCAGTAGATGCCAAATCCATATCTAGTTTTATGTTAGCCCGTCCATTTTTAGTTTAATTAATTTCTTTCATCCCACCCCAACCCCTCCCATATCAAAGATTTATCATTTTCCTCCCCCCGTTGCGGGGGGATTTCGGGAGGTGCAAGGAGGAGGGAGTACAGATTACGAATTACGAATTACGAACTACGAATTACGAATTACGAATTACGAATTACGAACTACGAATTAGTAATTGCATTATTCTCTGGGCGATTAATCCAAATACCCCTTAACCCTGCGGCTTTCGCTCCTTGATAATCCTCAACAACACTGTCACCAATGTGCCAAGCATCTGAAGGTAGACAATTATGTTTTTCTAAAGCCACAGCAAAAATTTGCGGGTCAGGTTTAGCAGCACCGGCTTGGGTAGAAATAGTAACAGAATTAAAATAACTGCTCAATTCTAAACTTTCTAATACCGAGAAAATCCGGGAATCAAAATTAGACAATATTCCCAGTTCAATTCCTTGTTGTCGCCAGTCTGTTAATGATGGTACCACATCAGGATATATGAACCAAGGTTGCGCCGTACCGAAGTGAATATAAAGTTCACTAAAAAACGCCGAAAAATCAGAAAATTGGGGCAGAACCCCGGCACTTTTAAAAGTATTAAAAGTTATTTTCCGCCACCACTCAAATTCTTGTTGGGGAATATCATGTAAATCTGCATCGGGAAATATCGGTGGTGGTGCGGCTTTAAAGCTTTGCAGAAATTTGGTCTGCAAGATTTCTGCGGTCACTTCCACATCAAATTCTTGGGCTATTTGACTGTAAACTTCGCCTACACTACCTTTTACGCCGAAAAGTGTGCCGACAGCATCTAAAAAAATAACTTTCGGTCGTTCCATGAAAGTTTGTATAATGAATTGTAAATGGGGATGTGCGTTTTAGGTGAATACACTAAAATCTATTGAGAAAGTGTCTCGATAATTGGGCGCACTAACCAATTAAAACCAACCTTCAATTGATGGTCTAAAGTTGGCATCCGATACAGATAAGCTAAACGACGGGCAAGATATGCCAAGGAACCATCTAATTTTACACCTAAGCCGGTCAGGGTAGCGTTATCTTCACCTAAAGCCATCATTTCCCCTAATTGCTGGTAACGGAAAGGTAATAAAGGACGACCAGTGAGAGAAGCCCAAATATTCCAAGCGGTATAATCAGCTTGTTGAAAAGCAACTTGGGCTGTAGCGGGGACTTGTTGACCTTCAGCGTCTCGACAGTCTGCTAAATCTCCCAAAGCAAAGATTTCTGGGTGTTCCACAACTTGCAGAGTGGGTGTATTTGTAATTTGACCACGTTGATTTTGCTTTAAGTCTAAAGTCTTCACAACAGGTGCGACTCTGGTTCCCACAGTCCACAAGACTAAATCAACAGGAATGGTATCAACTTGATTTTTGTATTCTAGGGAAATGGTATCTTGTCCGATTGATTCTACTTTGGTTTCTAAATCGAGAAATACTTTTCTGGCTTCTAAAGCTTTTGTCGCCGCTTGGCGGTTAAAATCTGGGGAGGTGCGTAAAATTTCATCACCAATTTCAATCAGGCGGAAACGTCCCCTTTCACCTAATCTGTCTG
>PWQB01000496.1 GCA_003556955.1 Nostocaceae cyanobacterium CSSed10_463m | reverse complement strand
GTCTGCAATCCACTAGATTTTTTGCGCGACAGTAGTGATGCGGAAACTGCAAGACAAATTGCCACTGTCATCAATAAAAATTTTCGCATTCTCAGTAATAGCAATGAGGATGGGTTCTTTGGCCCTGCCGGCGATCAGCTCACGCAAGCTATTTTGATGTTGACTAAAGAATTTGGCAATCGTGCCGATGTTATGACCAGCGCCGCTATCCTTTCTAGCGAACAAATGGTGAAAAGGTTGATGGCAGCTAATCTTAATCCTTGGATTAAGATGGCCTTTGGTCAATTGTTCGGTTCCGCAGCTAGTGAAAAAACAGTGGCTGGCATTGTGGCTACCGCCAGCATCATGTTCACCCGCTTCATGGCCAAGAATACCTTGGGCTGCTTTGTCGGTAAGACGACCCTACCTTTGGAAATTAAGGGTAAGCAGATGATTATCTTTGGGCTGGACAGAGAACGTCGTGATGCGATCGCGCCTTTGATGTGTAGTGTCTTACACATGACTATTGCCCGAAATATCGCCCAAAAACGCCAAGACCCTTTAATAGTTGCACTTGATGAATTACCCTCAATCTACTTGCCCGATTTATTCAAGTGGCTCAACGAATCTCGAAGTGAGGGATTTTGCGGGATCTTGGGCTGGCAGAATATGGGGCAACTTGAGAAAAATTACGGTAAGGAAGTAGCGAAAACTATCCTTGGTGCTTGCGGTAGTAAATTCATTTTTAATCCCGGCGAACATGACTCTGCACAATTATTCTCCAGTTTTCTCGGAGATGAAGAAATTAAGTATAAACACAAAAGTCGTTCTACTGGTAGCGGTAAAACTAATACTACTACTAGCGACCAGGAGAAAACTAAAAAACTCTTTGAATCTGCCCAGTTTCTCAAACTCCCAGCAGGTAAATGTGTTTTCATCAACCCTGCATACTCAAATAAAACAGAGGGGTCAGTTCCACTACTAAGAAGTATTAAAATCCCTAAAGCCATTATTACCATTGATGAATATAACCAAACTAACTGGAAAAAAATTGTCAGCTTATTGGCAAGAAAAAGTACCCAGACAGTACCTACAAGAGAGGACTTAGATGTAAGAATTGAAGATTTCAATAGTAGATTTCCTATTCCTGAAGGTCCTGTGGATACTACAGCCGCACAGAAACCAAATTACGAAAATTTTTCTTCTTTTATCTTTTAATTTCCCATGAGAATTAAAATTAAAGAAACTGCCATCACTGATTTTGCCCATAATGTTGAGCAATTGTCCCACATTCAAAACAGGTTTTGTAATCTCTTAGATTTAGATTTCAATATTACCAGCCAGTTGGAAAAGCAAGCTAAATTCCGACCATCGATTAAAAAGCCAGGTATAAGAGTTAATGTTAAATTGTCAGACATTATACCTGCCTTAACTATAGACTATTATCAACAAATCATAATTGAATATATTCAAGGGATTGGCTGGGATGACTTGCAGTATATAGGTTTTATTCAAAAATCTGATGTAGAAGTAGAAATTGATATTATCTTTAATCGGATTATTTCACCAGATAAAACTATTTCCCTTCGGTGCTTAGGAGCTAATTGGCAGCAGTATCAAATAATCAGGGACTCCTACAGTAATATTTTGCAATCTTTATCCCCCAATAGTTTATGTTTGATGAACGCTCCTTAAATCTCGTTTCTTCTTATGTCAAGATAGAAGAAACATTAGTAAATAATCTTGAAGAAATCTGGCTTGATGGCATTGTACCGTTGGTCAACGCGATCGCTGAACGGTTGCAATACGAGTGGGAGCAAAGAGCCAAAATTGAACTTGGGCAAGAAACTTATGTCATGACTCCTGATGGAACTGGGGCATGGAAGTGGGAAAAGGCAGATCCTCTAGCTGAAGAATATGACGACCTGGAAAGCGATCTTTGGACTACTGATACTCTCATACCTTCACTTTCACCCGCTACTACCCAAAAAATGCTGATTGGTTCTTCTGAATCCGAACAGGAAGAGCAAACTTTAACTACAGTTGTCAGTTCACCTCCTGCTCATATTGACGTTGAACACTGGCAAGAAACAGTTGAGGGGAGCGCCATTCACCCAGATATTGCTAGTCGGAATTTTCGCAGTTTGCATGAAGATTCCATAGAACAGGCAAATGAAGCCTGGGAATATCTGATGTACAGTGACAAGCTAGAACGCACTAATACTGGCAGGCTTTCTAGTGGAATGCTGCGAAAATACGCTCACCTGGAACAAGGTGGCTGGTGGTGTGATGCTGGGGTTGATCCTCGCTCATTTGCGGATTTGCAACCAGGGGACAAACCTGAGAGAAAATTGTGGGGATGTTTTAAACCCAACGAACCCAGAGAAAGCAGTGAGAAACCAGGAAAGAAAATTAAGTACGAGCATCCACCTAAGACTGATCTGAGTATTTTCTTATTGGATGTCCCGGATGATGTTGCTGGGCGTATCTATAATAAAGCCGGAGTAGATCCTAGCGAGAGCGATCGCG
>PWQB01000579.1 GCA_003556955.1 Nostocaceae cyanobacterium CSSed10_463m | reverse complement strand
TTGCTGCTATCAATAACGCCATTTCCCAACTAGGTTGTTTATTCCAATCAAAAAAATGCCCTGTCAAAGTTATCGAACTTCCAGGAATAGAAAAAGGTGTTGATGAGCTAATTGTTGCTAAAAGTGCAAGTGCTTTCGATAAAGTTTATCGCCAAAGTGCTGATTTAGAAATTTATTTAGCCCAAAGCAAACCCCATACTCAGTTAACTATTCCTGCTGCACTTACAGTCAACTGTCCTTACTTAGAAGAAATATGTTATCCCACTACAGGATTGGTGGGAGTAAAATCAGCCAAAGGCACAGGAAAAACCACCGCACTGCAAACAGTTGTCAATCAAGCCAAGACTAAAAATCGACCTGTATTACTAATTACTCACAGAATTCAATTAGGTAGATTTTTGTGTGAGAAGATTGGTATTCAATGGGGATTGGATAATAAGCAATATTTAATGCAAGCAGATAAAACTTCACCTATTATCAGCGCAACATTAAAAAAAAGTAAATCTTTGGGTTTATGCGTTGATTCTATTTGGAAACTTAAACCCCATGATTGGCAAGGGGCAATATTAATTCTAGATGAAGTAGAACAATCCTTATGGCATCTACTCAACAGTGATACTTGTAAACATAAAAGAGTTAAAATTTTAAAATTATTTCAACAACTAATTTATACAGTTTTGACAACTGGAGGGTTAGTCATTGCCCAAGATGCTGACTTATCAGATGTATCTTTAGAATATTTACAAAAATTATCAGGCATCAAAATCACGCCTTGGGTGTTGTTAAACCAATGGAAACCGCAGAAAGGCTGGAATGTGACTTTTTATGATTCTCCTAACCCTACACCATTAATTCATCAACTAGAATTAGATTTAATAGCAGGACGTAAATGTTATGTGACTACAGATAGTCGCTCTGGACGTTATAGTTGTGAAACAATTGAAGGCTACCTCAAAGAACGTTTAGCAAAATTACGACAGCAATTCCCGAAATCATTGGTAATTAGTAGTCGCACAACCAGTACACCTGGTCACGCAGCCGTTGATTTTGTTGGGGATATTAATCAAAAGATTCCTGAATATGATAATGTGTTTGTTACTCCTAGTCTCGGTACAGGAATTAGTATTGATGTTCAGCACTTCGACCGAGTTTATGGAATTTTTCAAGGGATAATTCCTGACTCCGAAGCACGACAAGCATTAGCAAGAGTTCGAGATGATGTACCTCGGATTGTTTGGTGTGCCAAGCGCGGAATAGGCTTGATTGGGAGTGGTAGTACAAATTATCGATTGTTATCTGATTGGTATCAAGAAAATCAAAAAGAAAACTTAGCTTTGCTAAGTCCATTACATAAAATAGATGTAGATTTACCATTAGTTTATGACCCAGTACATTTACGAACTTGGGCAAAACTATCTGCAAGGGTAAACGCTTCAATTCGTCTATATCGCCAATCAATGCAAGATGGTTTAATAGCCGATGGACATCAAATTTGGTTGCGAAGTAACGCAGTTCACAATAATATTATCAGAGATTTACGCCTAGCATTTTTAGCCACTGATTCTGATGATGTAGAAAACCGAAAAAGATTAGTTGTAGAAATTGTTAAAGTGCAAAGAGACTGGGCAGAGAAGCGTCAGAAAGCTAAAGATATTAAATGTCAAATTAGAGAAATTAAGCACCAACATCAATTATTAGCCGCGAAGGCTGTAGCTAACGCCAGAGATATTAATTATATAGAATATGAGCAATTATTAAATAAACATTCTCTTGCAGAAGCAGAACGTCACCAAATTGATAAATATAGCCTTAGACAAAAATATGGTATTCCGGTTACTCCGGAATTAAAGTTGCGGGATGATAAAGGATACTATTTTCAATTACTGATTCACTATTATCTTACACACGAAAGTGAGTATTTTCATGTCAGAGATCAGCAAGAATGGCATCAGCAATTATTATGGGGGAATGGTCAAGTTTTTCTGCCAGATTTAAAAACTTATACTGGCAAAGTTGAAGCTATGAGAGCTTTAGGAATGCTGCAATTCTTAGAACCAGAAAGAAAGTTTACAGAACATCATCCTGATTTACTCTTGTTGAAAGATGTTGCTTCTCAGCATAGTAAACATATTAAAAGAGTGCTATGTATTGATTTATTGAGGGGAACAGAAAGTACTTCAGCCATCAAAATACTGAGTCGGCTATTAAACTTATTAGGGTTGAAACTCAAACGAGAAGATGAAACCTATCAAATAGATGCAGACACATTCTATGATGGTCGAGAAAAAATATTTATCATTTGGCATCAACGCGATGAATTAATGTTGGCTGGGATCAATAATTTTGAGGGTATAACGGCTAATAATTATGCCAAATTAAAGGTTGAATCTGGGAAGAATAAATATGTCGGGGTAAACAATTAAAGAACCTCACCCCAGCCCTCTCCTTAGTAAGGAGAGGGAGCAAGAATGGTAAGAGGATGTTTGTAAAGTAATTTATTACTAGCCCTG
>PWQB01000565.1 GCA_003556955.1 Nostocaceae cyanobacterium CSSed10_463m | reverse complement strand
TTGTTACCAAAACAATATGATTTTGTCCGGTTTTCCTCCCTTGTCTACTATCCTTCCTTGTCCACCTTGTCTTACCCTCACGAGAATGTAAAAAACCTACACCTGTCAGCAACCCCCTCCCCGCAAGCGAGGAGGGGGCTATGATATACCTTATGTAAAGACTATATAATTCTTAATTCATTCTGCTTTAAAATTTGTATGACATCTGCGTATTTACTAGTATCTCACGGCAGTCGCGACCCCCGTCCAGAAGTTGCTATGCAGCAATTAGCAGGGTTGGTATCTGAGCAAATGGGTAATTCTAAACATCAGGTAGGTATAGCTGCTTTGGAATTACAACCTCAGCCGTTACATCAGCAGATTCAACAATTTGCTACTTCGGTTGACGAGGTTGATTGCTTGCAGGTTGTCCCGCTATTTCTGCTCCCAGGTGTCCATGTAATGACGGATATTCCTGAGCAGATTACTTTGGCAAAACAGGCTCTTGGTGAAAATATGATGATTAACCTGCATCCCCATCTTGGTAGTCATCCTGGTTTAATTACGTTACTATCTGAGCAAATGGCTACAATGAAAGCCGAAACGACAATTTTGTTAGCTCATGGTAGCCGTCGTCCTGGTTCTTTAGAGCCAATAGAAACCTTAGCCGCGAAGTTGGGAGCAGTCACCGCTTATTGGGCTGTAGCTCCTAGTTTAGAATCAAGGATAAAGGATTTAGTTGCTGCTGGTAAGCGGGAAGTAACAATTTTGCCGTACTTTTTATTTACAGGTGGTATTACTGATGCGATCGCTCAGTCCATAGAAAAGTTAAAATTACAATTTCCTGCTGTGACTTTCCAACTGGCTGCGCCTTTGGGAGCAAGTGCAGAATTAGCTGAGATAATTGGGGATTTAATAGATACATGAGCCGCACAGAGAAAGAAGCGCAAAAGTGTTTGGGTAAGGTTTATTTGGTGGGTGCGGGGCCAGGAGATCCAGGACTCATGACTCTTAAAGGTAAGGGTTTATTAGAATGTGCGGATGTAGTGATTTATGATGCTTTGGTCAGTCCAGCAATTTTAGCCATGATTAATCCCCAAGCTGAAAAAATCAATGCTGGTAAGCGCATGGGGAGACACTCATTATTACAAGCTGAAACTACCCATTTGTTAATTGAAAAGGCGCAAGAAAACGCTGTAGTGGTGCGGCTAAAGGGTGGCGACCCATTTATTTTTGGTCGTGGTGGCGAGGAAATGGCTGATTTAGTCCAAGCTGGGGTATCTGTGGAAGTTGTGCCGGGGATTACAGCCGGAATTGCGGCTTCTGCCTATGCTGGCATACCTTTAACTCATAGATTATATAGTTCTTCTGTGACCTTTGTAACTGGGCATGAGTCAGCAGGGAAGTATAAACCGCAGGTAAATTGGCAGGCGATCGCTCACGGTTCGGAAACCATTGTCATTTATATGGGCATTCACAACCTGCCTTATATTGTGGAAGAATTAAAGCAAGCTGGGTTAGATTCAGATACACCTATAGCCTTAGTCCGTTGGGGTACAAGACCAGAACAAGAAGAACTGATTGGCACTATAGCCACCATTATTGAACAAGTTGAAGAAACTGGATTTAGCGCTCCGGCGATCGCAGTCATTGGCTCAGTAGTAAATCTGCACAGTATTCTCTCTGGGTGTCGCCCAGTATAAATAAATTTCAAGATGCTTTTAATAAAATGGGATTTTACTCACAAAAAATACTTCCTTATCTCCTTGATTGGTCGCTATCAGATCCAAGTATTGCCAAATATCGAAAAGAAATTTTGGCAGAAGTAAAAGGGGAAGTTTTAGAAATAGGTTTTGGTACAGGATTAAATCTTTCCTACTATCCGCAAGAACTAGAAAAATTAGTCACCATTGATTCTAATGCCGGAGTTAATAAATTAGCGCAAAAACGTATCCAATCATCTTCTATTACCGTAGACAATCGCATTTTAAATAGTGAAAATTTACCAATGGCAGATGATACCTTTGATAGTGTGGTCAGCACTTTTACTTTGTGTAGCATTGCCAAAGTTGAACAAGCGCTAAAAGAAGTATATCGGGTATTGAAACCGGGAGGAAAATTTTTCTTTGTAGAACATGGATTGAGTAATGAACCTAAAATACAAGTTTGGCAAAACCGATTAACACCCATACAGAAAGTTATCGGAGATGGGTGTCATTTGAATCGCAATATTAGACAATTAGTTGAGCAACAGTTTGATACTGTCACATTAGAAGAATTTGTTGGTGAAAGTTTACCAAAAATTGCCGGATATCTATATAAAGGTGTGGCAATAAAGGCGATTAAAAGTTCGTAGTAAGGACTTTAGTCCTCATCTTAAAAAACCCATACAGAAGGCATAAAGTGTCCCAAATTATCATTGTCGGTGCAGGTCCCACAGGTGCAGCACTGGCTTTACTCCTAGTAAAACGTGGTATTAACGTCACCCTCATTGAAGCTGCAAAAGACTTTCATCGGGTATTTCGCGGTGA
>PWQB01000396.1 GCA_003556955.1 Nostocaceae cyanobacterium CSSed10_463m | reverse complement strand
CCGGCGCGAATGCAGTTGTTGCAGGTTCAGCCGTATTTAAAGCCATAGATTACGCCGAAGCAGTTTCCTCTATTCGTAACAGTAAGCGCCCAGCCCCCGAATTGGCAAAAGTGTAACTTCACCCACGTATAAATTAGTAGAGACGTTCCACGGAACGTCTCTACAGGGCTTAAAACTCACTTACGACTACCCAACCACTTCGCCGCCGCAATACCAATTAATCCAGCTACAATAGGATTACTCAAAAACTTCATAATTGCTGGTTGTTCTGCTAACACCTCCCGGAAAACATCCGGATGGTTATGATAAGCAAAAGATGCTAATTTACTCACATCATCAGCACTCATCCGCTTAGGATTATGAGTAGAAAGATTTAATTGTTGTTCTAACCTTCTGTCGTCTAAACCTCTGGATTTAAATTCTTTAAAGAAAGCCCTCGCTACATCATCCCGTTCATTAGGTTTAATTTGAGAAATAGCCTTTTGTAACTCCGGTTCCATTTGACTAGCTGGTATGTGTTCTGGAGTTGCAGACCTACTAAATAACTGACGACGTTGGTCGGGTGTTGTTCTCTGAGCAAAATCATCAAAGTTTTGATATGAAGCATCATCCAGAGATTCCACATTACCCTCAGACAAATCTTGCATAATTTGTCTTCTATACTCTTCACTACTTGTCACTTTACTTACTCCTTGCTCAGGGCAAATTAGCTATACTGAATTTGATTAGTCGCCCGATCATATTGCGTAGTTAAAATTAACTGTCTGTCCGGGCCATATACCAAAACAGTTAAATTTTGATCGGGAAAATTTCTTTGAAAACCCTGCACTAAAGACCGAGATAAAGGTTTAACTTCATTAGGGCGAACTTCAGGCGAAATCACCACACCCAGCTTATTGTTATCCCGCACGTAAGCATCTTGAATCATTCCCCTGGAAGTATCCACCACCCAATCACCAAAAGTTTCTCCGGCTGGGGTATTACCTCGCTCTAATTCTGCATAAGTGACATCACGCCCAATGGGTGGGGTCGCAGTGCGGTCAGGTGTTGTCATAGTTCCACCACCACAAGCAGTAGTGATTGTCAACACTAAAATTAATATCAAAGCTGTGGCAAATTTGCGCCCCTGCTGCAACAAATTCATTGTTTACCTCTCATAGTAAAATAGTTACAATCCTGAAAATCAACTCTTAAGTTATGGACAGAGTTCGGTGTAGGTGTAACTATAAAAGATATTTTTTAGCTGGTTTAAAATAAACTAAGCGAATTAATAAGCTGAAAATTTTATATTTAACTGGCGATAACCAGGGTTTTGCCAAGTTTATTGCCTATTTTTGAACTTGGCATCAAGATATTAAACCCAGTTATCTCAGCGCTAACTTAACTAATTAGAAAATATCTAATTCAGTTTTTCTTTGGCGTTATCTTTTACGTCTTCTACAGCGTGACGCACTTCACTTTCAGCTTGTTTGGCTTTACCTTTAGCCTTATCTTCTGGGTCTCCGGTAACATTTCCCAGGGCTTCTTGAGCCTTACCTTCAATGTTTTTTCCTGTGGCTTTAGCTCTATCTTCGATACTCATATATTGCAACAATTATTTGTGATTACCTTTATACTGTAGATTAAATTTTACCTGAGCTTCTTCCGCCGTAAGTTATATTAGGTATATCTATAAAAAGACTGATTATTAGTAAATTAATCAGGAGTAAAGCCACTGAAAAACTTTGCTGTTTTGGCATAAAAAAACCGATTATATGATATAATCGGCTGATTTAACTGATATTTAATAGAATCAGAACTAATCGATAAAACCCATGAGAATATCAGAGTCATCAATCATATTCGACGCTGTGGGGCGGTTACCATAGGAGCTATAACTATCAGAAATTGCTAATTGACTACAACCAATGGGACGAATACCGGAGAGGTTAATAGTATCCACAATTTCAAAGGTGTGAGCGCCAATTGGGCGTATTCCCATGATACTGACTGTATCCGCTATAGCTAACGTACTGATACCAATAGGGCGGATTCCGGAAATCTTTACTGTCCCAGCAATTTGTAAGTCACTGCTACCTATGGGACGCATTCCAGCTACAGCGAGTTTACCTTCCTCATTCTTGACTGGTAGATCAGATTTGTTTTCGTTTGTATCTGTATTCAAAGTGTTATCCTGCTTATTTTCTACTTCCACTTTATTTTCCCCCTTCAGCTTGGTATCCTGTCATCGATAATCGATTTTCTTACCAGATATGTAATACTAATAAACGGATACCTCTGCTTTATTAACTAAATTTTACAATAATTAAGGAAAAATGATTTTGTTTTCGATGTATCAATAGTTTAACCTGAAAAAACCACGTCATCATATAAGTTTGTTTCTCAGTGATACATAAGAAAAATTAAAGTGTAAATTTTTGTAAAATAATATTGCTGTATATGATTTTCATTAAGGCAGTTGAGCAGCCTTTCCACAGTATCGTTACCATGAGAGAGGAGATCGGAAGAGCGT
>PWQB01000681.1 GCA_003556955.1 Nostocaceae cyanobacterium CSSed10_463m | reverse complement strand
GCTTGTAAAGCTTGGGAATTGATTTGTTTATATTCTGTCCAAACTTCCTTGAATGCTGGTAAACAATTCTGTTGCTCGAAATAATCAACCTTGTGGTTGAACTTTTGATATTGAATAAATCTGTTATTGACTGCGGCATTGAACAAATCCTTGTGAAGCTTTCGATGATACCGCAATTGTTTTTGTATTTGAATATTTGGATATAACCGGAAAGTCATTCTTCTAGTAGCCACAGTCTCATCACCTCCTTATTTTATTTTGCTTTTCCGTTTTGACTATGATCACATAAATATGTTCGCAATCTGTACCTACCTATGCCTAAAAAAGATTTACATATTCGTATTAGTGAACGCAGAATCAATAAGTTACGCTTATTAGCAGTTGAAAAGAATAAAACAATTACCCAAATTATTGAAGACTTAATTGATACCCTACCAGAACCGAAAAATAAAGATTGTTGACTCCTCATGCATCCATTCCCTCATCAACCTAACGGTTGATATTGGTCACCGATGCAATCGTCGTCAGATGAATAGCGTATTGTTAAAATAACTACTCTAATCAGACACAATATGCAATATGCACAATATATTTAATCGGCAAAGCCTTGCCAGCAAAAAATCTGATGTCTGTCAACTAAGTATAGCTTGTCCTCCCTGGGAGGACTTTCTGCATTTAGTGCAATTAGTTAAATTGCTTTAAATGAGTTTTAATTACAATAGCTGACAGACAATCGGTGAGAGATGAGAGTCCAAGGGACTCTCAAAAGCATTATGAACGCTGGATTTTATCTTTTTGGCTAATGAAAATCAGCCCAACTGTAGCGGGGACTACTACAATCAAACCACCCCAGAGTAAACTCCAAAGAAAATTTGCTAATGAAGGGGTCATATTTCTAAACCTTTATTTACACACTTCATCATAATTCTAATATGGTGTCTCGCAAAAAAAGTGTAGCGACGCGATAAATCGTATCTGTACAAGAAAGACGCGATGAATCCTGTTTGTACAAGAAAGACGCGATGAATCGCGTCTCTACAAGACATTGTGGTTGTTAAAATCAAAGAAAGAATAGTAGCTCAAACCGATGACTGGTGTTAACCTGACTGTCTGGATTCTCGGCCCTGTGTTGGGACTGATGATATTTTTGTTTATTTTCCGCATCATTCTGACTTGGTATCCACAAGTAGAGATGAATCGTTTGCCCTTTAATCTCATAGCTTGGCCGACTGAACCCTTTTTAGTGCCGATGCGAAAGCTCGTACAACCCATCGGAGGGGTAGATATTACCCCTATTATTTGGGTGGGCATTTTCAGCTTGATTAGGGAAATTCTCCTCGGTCAGCAAGGACTACTCACCATGATGTCTCGTTTGAATTAGAGAGATGGAAGAGGCAGGGGAGCAGGGGTGCAGGGCGCAAAGGTGAAAAAACTTTCCAGTCCCCAGTAGGGGCGGGTTTACAGATATCATTCAACATGAACGAGTATATTCCTCAACCCGCCCCTACAAGTTTCCTAAAGTTTCATTTCCTGCACAAAATTGGTGTAGACATTACCTTGCAAAAATTGGGGGTTTTCCATAATCCTCTGGTGAAATCCAATAGTAGTAGGAAGTCCGGTAATAGCACACTCTCGCAGTGCGCGTTTCATGCGGTTAATTGCAGTGGCGCGGTCTGGCCCCCAAACAATTAATTTACCAATCAGAGAATCATAATAGGGGGGGATTTGGTAATCGGTGTAAACATGGGAATCAATGCGGACACCAGGGCCACCAGGGGGAAGATAGCCACTAATTCGTCCCGGTGCGGGTCGAAAATCATGGTCTGGATCTTCAGCGTTAATCCGACATTCAATAGCATGACCCCTCAAGACTACTTGATCCTGGGTAATTTTCAGTCTTTCCCCTTGGGCAATACGGATTTGTTCCGCAACTAAGTCTATTCCCGTAACCATCTCTGTCACAGGATGCTCAACTTGAATCCTGGTGTTCATTTCCATAAAATAGAACTTACCAGACCTATCGAGAAGAAACTCCACTGTCCCAGCCCCAGTAAAGTTAATAAACTGAGCAGCCCTAACAGCAGCTTGTCCCATTTTCTCTCGTAGTTCTGGGTCAAGTGCCGGACTAGGTGCTTCTTCTAGTAACTTTTGATTGCGGCGCTGAATTGAGCAGTCCCGTTCACCCAAGTGGATAACGTTACCGTAATTATCAGCCAAAATTTGAAATTCAATATGCCGGGGACGTTCAATAAATTTTTCTATATAAACGCCAGAATTGCCAAAGGCTGCGCCCGCTTCACCTTGGGCTGCTAAGAAAAGTTTGACAAATTCGCTTTCAGAATGCACTAAACGCATTCCCCTGCCGCCGCCACCAGCTGTGGCTTTAATCATCACCGGATAATCCATATCCTTGGCGATTAATAATCCTTCTTGCTCGGATTCTACCAAGCCATCACTACCCGGTACTGTGGGAACCAAAGCTTTTTGCATGGTTTCTTTGGCTGTGGATTTATC
>PWQB01000243.1 GCA_003556955.1 Nostocaceae cyanobacterium CSSed10_463m | reverse complement strand
GAATTAATATTTTTTCTTTGATGATTTCAAATCCATTGATTTCAGCTAATGTTTTAGATATGGGTTCCCAAAAAGTTGTACCTAAACTTGTTTCCAATCCACCGATAAGAGAACGTATACGTCGTTCATTTGGAAAAATTTCATCTAGAATTTGATAATTTTTTACCTTTTTATTTTTGAAAAATTGTCTAATGGATTTTTTGAGATTTTCTTTAATTCTCAGTTTAATATTTTCGTCCATACTCGATTTTAATAAATTATTTTTCCAATTAAATTTTCCTAATTCAATACCTAAGATAGAAGTAAGATAAATTTCTGCCTTTTCAGCCAGTGCTTCTATACCAAGTATAAATTTTTAGCGTACCTGCATTAGCAGTTTATCCTTTATCCTAAATAGTGTGGCTAACTAAGGGAGAAAATTCGTGGAATTTTTGTCCGATTCAGTTGTGTTATCACGGATGCAGTTTGCATTCACTGCACTATTTCACATGATATGGCCTGTCCTCACTACAGGGATGGGGATTTATCTGGTCATCGTTGAAGGAGTATGGCTAAAAACTCGTAACCCTGATTACTACCTTCATGCTCGTTTTTGGTCAAAGCTTTACGTCCTCAATTTTGGGATTGGTGTAGCAACAGGTATCCCAATGGAATTTCAATTTGGTACGAATTGGGGGCCATTCTCGGAAGCTGTAGGTAACTTTTTTGGTAGCGTTATCGGTTTTGAGGCTTCTTGGGCATTTATGCTAGAAGCGGCATTTTTAGGTATTATGTTATTCGGCTGGGAACGTGTTAATCCTGCCATTCATTATCTCTCTACAATCTTGGTAGCTTTTGGCGCGAATTTATCAACTCTGTGGATTTTGACAGCAAATTCTTGGATGCAAACTCCCGCAGGTGGAGCAATGGTTGATGGTAAATTTGTTGTTAGCGATTACTTTCAGGCAATTTTAAATCCCTTCATGGTCAATAGTGTGCTGCATATGTTTTTTGCCACACTGGAAACTTCTTTATTTGTGATTGGCGGAATTAGTGCTTGGTATATTTTGAAGCAACGCCACCAAGCTTTTTTTACTCGGTCTTTAAAGATTGCTTTAGCAGCTGCGATCGCAGTCGCACCATTACAGATATATATTGGACACTTAAGCGGCGAACAAGTTTATCACTATCAACCCACCAAACTCGCAGCAATGGAAGCCCAATGGGAATCTTCCCCAGCTGGAAAACCTGCTGATTGGAGTTTACTAGCTATACCGAACGAAAAAGCTCAAAAAAATGACTGGGAAATCACTGTTCCTAATGCGTTAGGGTACATTCTGGAATTTAGGAAAAATCTCTCAGAACCATTACGCGGTTTAAAAGAGTGGAAACCAGAAGATCGTCCTCACATGGTGGGTTTAATTTATTACGCCTTCCGCACCATGATCGCTATTGGTTTTTTCTTAGCCGGCTTAATGTTGTTAAGTACTTTGCAATGGTTACGCGGTAAGCTTTCAGCCGAAAATATTATACAGCAACGTTGGCTGATGCGGGCTTGGATCTTAGCCGCACCTTTAGGATATATCGCCATAGAATCAGGCTGGATTGTGCGCTGTGTGGGTAGACAACCCTGGACACTTTACGGACAAATCCGCACAGTTGATGCTGCTTCTAATGTACCTGCTGGCAATGTTTTAGTTTCACTCAGTAGCTTTGTCATAGTCTACAGTTTGTTATTTATTGCAGCTATATATTTCGGTAGTCGCATTCTTCGTCAAGGGCCAAATCTGGAATTACCAATCCCCGGAGTAGAAATTACTAAACCCGCAATAGAAACTACCCCTGGAGAGTTTATACCCGATGAACGTCCTGTAGAAGCACAAAAATAGGCTTTGGGAGCTGGGGATGTTTGGGGGGTTGACGACGGAAATACATTTTGTAGGGGCGGGTTTGAATATGCTTTCCTATCAACCAGGATCTAAATAAACCCGCCCTTACTCCCAAGTTTTGTAGCTGTAAAGGTGGGTTACGACGGAAATATATTTTTAGTATTGTGCAGAATTTTGTCGCCGTCTAACCCACCCTACTGGCTGTAGAAGCAAAACAATAAGAAAATTCTCAACCTCACCCCAACCCTCTCCTTGGTAAGGAGAGGGGGCAAGATTTTGGTTTCTCTGTTTAACTTATTTGAGCTAAAGAATTAGTTATTTTAATCCCTCATAAGGATTCTTGGTAATTGTAATACTGATTTTTTACCATGAGGTAATTATCAGGAGTTGCGTTTCAATCCCTGATAGGGATTATTAGTAATTGGAACTAACGCTTAAGTTCATCAAACTCAGATGGAGGATTGTTTCAATCCCTGATAGGGATTATTAGTAATTGGAACGTTGTATTAAAAATCTTTTTGAAGTACCAGCGAACGTTTCAATCCCTGATAGGGATTATTAGTAATTGGAACGGAAGAGGCTAAAAGCCGTGTTACAGAGGGCAATTTGTTTCAATCCCTGATAGGGATTATTAGTAATTGGAACGT
>PWQB01000626.1 GCA_003556955.1 Nostocaceae cyanobacterium CSSed10_463m | reverse complement strand
CAGACTACTTTAGCTGTACCAGAGACCACAATCCAGTGTTCACTCCGGTGATGGTGCATTTGCAAACTCAGTCGGTGTCCAGGCTTAACTTCAATGCGTTTAATTTTATATCCGCGTCCTTCTTCCAAAACCGTAAAAGAACCCCAAGGACGTAACTCAGTTGCAGCAACGCTTTTATTAGCGATCGCGACGGGTACAGGCAAAGTATTATTTTGTGTAGTTTCTGTAATTTGTGCCATATTTACCTCACTGCTCGACATCAAAAACCGTCATTACTCTTAACTATTAATGGAAAAATGTGGTCTAGTATTGCAACCGTAAAATTCACTAATTTCGTTTCTCCTTGCTCAAGATAGCAAAGTTCAAGTCAAAATTGGAAATGATAAATCATAAAAATACAGTTTCCATGCCAATTCTTCATCTACAAAATATTAGTCATTGGTCATTGGTCATTGGTCATTGGTCATTAGGAAGTTAGGGCGGGTTTATTGAAATCATGGTTAATGTTGGGTCATATCTGTTAACCCGCCCCTACAAGAAAATTCTCCCTGCTCCCCACAGTACCCAGTACCCAGTACCCAGTCCCTAATCCCTAGTAAGGTGGATAATCGTCTTCATCTGCATAAATATAGGAACTAGAAACGCCCACTGGTATTTTGGGTGCTTCTACCTTAATTGATTCCTTACCAAACTCTTTGTGTTCTTCAAAACTCTTGCAAATCATGGCAGACTCAAGAGAATCTGAAGCAATGAGATAGTCCGTTAAACTATCAAAAGTGGGATGCTTGTAATCTACCGTTGAAGCTACCAACACAGTATTGGGTTCAATTCCTCTTTCTTCACATTCAATGATGGGGCAGAAAATCCCATGAGCATGAAATAAAGACCCTTTTGGTGATACAGGTTGCTGACGATAGATAGCATAAGCTTTTTCCAGTTCAGCCACAAAGCCACCAATAACTCTACCTTGTTGAAATTCGCAGTAACCTTTACTGAAACTCGCTCCTGCTACGCCACTGAGAGTTAATTGCAATGGAGAGTTATGCAGAAACTTTTTATTCTCTCCGACTAAGTAAATCAGGTGACGAGTAAAAGTTTTAAATTTCAGTTTATCTGCTAAAAAAGCATCATAATTTTCTTTGAGAGTACCGAGTTTATTACCTGTTTCCCGGTCTTTTACGGATAAAGGCCCCCGGCGCACAATTACTAACTTGGGGTTTTTGGTAATAAAAACTGTTTCTACTCCAGAGCTAAATTCATGCTCTACTTCTTCCCAGTTGTCATCAGGCTGAAAACCCACAGCTGTAGCATTATCCAATTTAATCGCCAAACCATAAGACTGGATACCATCGCTACCGTACCGAGGGTTAATCATCTGACACCAAGGGATGATTTGAGAAGGAGGAGCGTTAAATTTTTCGTCCTCAAAGTCGAAATGAGCAGATGCTGGCATCGTTTTAGAATATCAAAAGTGTTGTGTCACATTTCCTACGCTCAACAAGTTTATCTTTTTTAGGAGGTTTGGGGCAGCCATAGCCCCATACTGTGATGTTTTGCAATATGGGACAATTAAAATATCCTAGCCTCCGGATTTGTGAATGAGGAATTACAACCGTTGTAATAGACTTAAACCGTGGGTATCAGTACCACAGGTATTAAATAGGCGATATTCTTTGGCTAAACTTTCCACTTGTTGTGTTTCTACAGGGCTAGGTATCCAAGGTTTGGGGTTGTTGTAAGCATAGAAGGCTTCTACACCGTCAATTCCCAGGTCTGCGGCCGCCGGAATTAATTCCCAATGCGATCGCTTGTAACGGGCTGGATGAGCTAACACCGCTAATCCTCCGGCTTTGTGTATAGCACCTATGACATTATTTGCTTGATAATCTTTACCTGTAGTAATTTTCCTTTGAAAATAGGGGTTCATACTGGGATGTTCCGGGTCAAAGGCGTAAGCTAAAATATGAACTTCCACATCTATAAGTCTGGCATTAATTTCTACCCCAGTCCAGAGTTGAGGCGTATTTTCACTGATGTTTTCCCGATATTTTATTAACCAGCCTTGTGCGGCTTGATACCCGCCTATACTATGGTGGTCTGTAATCGCCAATCCTTGTAGCCCGATAGCGATCGCCTGTTCCATCAATAAACTTGGTTGCAACTTACCATCTGAGTGGACAGTATGCATGTGAAAATTGAATAACTTCGGACAACTTTGAGCATCAAGCCTTTGAAAAACTTGTCTTAAAATGTCTGCCGAAGTAGATGTCCTAGCAAAATTTACAACCATAACCTTTTATCAATGAAAATACTTGATTCCCAATAGACCCAACAGTCACACCCAGATGGGAAAAAACTCCAGCAATTGAAAGTGACCGTAGTAATGCTTTCAACTTTATTCGCCAATTGTTGCAATATCTTAAGACTACCTTAGCAAATCTCTATGCGGATGCACATGAGTATTTTTTATTTGAACTACTGGGGACTGGGTACTGGGTACTGGGGACTGGGGACT
>PWQB01000587.1 GCA_003556955.1 Nostocaceae cyanobacterium CSSed10_463m | reverse complement strand
TGCTGTTAAGCAACTTGATAAAACTTGTATGTACACCGTAGCCTTCTCAAGGGAGGCTAGGGGGATCATTAAGTGCCTAAAATCACAGACGGATACTTTTAAAACAACCTCTAAGAAGATGTTTGTTTCCATCTATCTAAAACATCCTTAAAGACGAGTTCTTCTATCCAAGTTTTAGCAACTACTGCTAAGGGTAACGCCATGACTAATCCTAAAGCACCAAAAAAGCTGGCGAAAAATATCTGTGCTGTGAGGGTAAAGGCTGGTAACAATGACACTTGTTTAGCCATGACTGTGGGCGTTAGCCAGTAGCTTTCTATGTTCTGAATGATTAGGTATAGAATTAAGACAGCGATCGCCTTCCAAGGTGCATCCAAAAAGCCGATGGTCATTGGTAAAATTACGCTTAAGGTGGGGCCAATATTAGGAATGAAGTTGAGTAATCCTGCTAGTACAGCATGAGCCAGTGCTAAGGGTACTTGTAAAATTAGTAATCCCAACCCGCTTAAAAAGCCAATAAATACCATCTCAATTAAAGCCCCAACTGTCCAGTGTCCCAAACCTTCGCCGCACAAGGTGAGAATTTCTTCTACCCGATGGCGATAAAATGAGGGAAAACAGCGCACAAAAACTTTACGATAGGGTTGGGGATTGACTAACAGCATTAAAGTTAAAACTATTACCAGTAAAAATTCTAATACCGCAGTAAATCCAGTGGAGAAAAATGCGATCGCCTGTCTGAAGAGATTTTCAGTTAATGGCTGAAGTTGTTGAATTAAATTATTAATATCTGGTAAATTCGTGATGTATGGTCCGATAATCGTACCTTCTAACCAAATAATCATCTGCTGAATTTGAGCTACTCCAGTAGGAAATAATTGCACTAATTCTTCAAACTGGGCGATAAAAGGTGGCACTATTAACACGAAACAACCAACTAACACAGTCAAGACAATCAGTACACTCAGCCACACAGCCCAAATTCTCTGCATCCTAGACCTTTGAAATCTCTGCACTAGTTGACTAATGGCTGTTGCTAGGACTATGGCTGTAAATAATAGTAACAATAATTGGCGAATTTCCCAAAGGATATAAACTGAAATTACTAACGCAAAAAATCCCAGCAATTGCCCAATTTTCATGTTTTAGCTTCCTCTTATATAATGTTTGACGACATATAATGACTAGCTGCTAAATTGCTAAATTTTTAAAATTGGGATGCTTGCCCAACCAAGTTTAAGAATATTCTACCAGTGCAATAGCATTTATTGTCACAATATTTCTCATTGCTATAACTGAAATATTTGAGCTAAAGCATTTTAATCTGCAATATTGCCAGTAATTTATTTAGTAAAATATTTCAAAAGATAGATGTGCAATTAATCAGTTGTGAAATAAAGTGAGTTTTTTTATTTATCCCATTATTTGAGTTTATTTTCATTTATACAAATTCACCTGGAAGTCAAGATGAAAAATCAACTATCACAACTTTTATGGACTCTAGGAACAGCTATGGCGCTGGTTTTAACTGGGTGTGAACAGGTAGTTGAGTATTTACCACCTTTGCCTAGAGTTGAGATTCCCTCTGGTGAACCGCCACAACCTACTCAATCTGCTACTACAAATCAAATCGAGATTGCAGTTCGACAAAGCATTAACCAGGTGCGTCAAAATGAAAACCTCCAGCCTTTAAAGCATAACGAGAAACTAGCACAGGTTGCCCGTAATTACAGCCGACAAATGGCAGAAAACAACTTTTTTAGTCATACCGGCGATGATGGCAGCACCCTCCAAGATAGAGTCAGGGCTGCTGGTATTATTTACTGGGTGGTAGGTGAAAATCTCTTCAAAAGTACGAATGTTCCTCAGCCTGTGAGAGTAGCGGTTGATGGTTGGATGGAAAGCCCAGGACATCGTGAAAATATTCTTCGTCCGGTTTTTACAGAAACGGGTGTGGGAGTTTGGCGGGTTGATAATACCTATTACATTACTCAGTTGTTTTTGCGGCGTTAAGACAAGGGAGTGGGGAGAGTGTAGGGAGTGGAGATATTAACTGAATTGCTTACACCCTTCTCCGGTATAAGTTTTTGGTGTGTGTCTTGGCTGCTAGACTGATTTTTTAGGTGGTGAAATTTCAGATTAATTCTGTCTGAGGGTGGTAATACAACTATTGGTATAATTGTAAAAAGTAAGGTAGAAATTAAATTTAATTCTTTAATATTTACACATTAGATTTGGTCTATTTAATCTGTACATTTATTGGCAAAAAATCGGTTATAACACTCTGAAATTTGTCTATTTTATTTGGAATAATTAACTTATTAGATCGATAAAATTAAATCTTAGGTTAGCGGCATCAATTATTTACGAAGTTAGCAATTTTGTATTGCTTCAATTTGCTGTCCATTGCACTTTAAACATGAGATTGGAATTAAATTTATGGCATTTTTTGGCTATCACGCCTCTCACGAGCAATTTAAGCCCAGCGCTCTTTTACAATACGTCCAAGCAGCAC
>PWQB01000649.1 GCA_003556955.1 Nostocaceae cyanobacterium CSSed10_463m | reverse complement strand
CAACCATCAACTTATCATGTACCATCAGCAATGACCAACCTCGAAGAACTAATTGCAGAAATCAACAGATTTGAAGCCATAATTGCCCAATGGGATGAAAGCCAAAGATGCGTAGCAGTAGGACTAAAAAGAGCAATTGAAGACTTACACAAAGCCGCATTAACCAACTTAATTAAAACCCTGAAAACAGAATCAATGTCAGCCCTGCGCCAAGCTGTCAAAGATGAAATAGTATATTCAGTTTTGTTGTATCATGAATTAGTGAAACCACCACAACCCCCCATAATAGAAAGAATTAAAACCGCCCTAGAAGAAGTGCGTCCCGGCTTAAAAAGCCATAACGGAGACGTGGAATTTGTGAATTTCCAAGCACCCGACACAGTAGAAGTAAAATTAATTGGTACTTGTAGCGGTTGTGCCACATCCAATTTAACTTTAACTTACACAATTGAACAAACCATCAAAAAGCATTGTCCCGAAATTAAGCAAGTAATAGCAGTCAATCATACTAATGCAGAAAATAACAGTGTATTGACTGCTGATGAAACCACAACTTGGGTAAAAATCACCACAATTGATCAAATTCCCGAATCAGGAATACTAACAGGTAAAATCGGCAAAAATCCCCTGATTTTATATCGTCAAGGTGAGAATGTAACTTGTTACCTCAACGCTTGTCCCCATCTCGCCACACCCTTAGATAGAGGTAAATTACATAACGGGATTCTCACTTGTGCATCTCATGGATTTCAATATAATTTAGCCAATGGCGAATGTTTAACTATTCCGGATATTCAATTACAGTCATATCCCGTAGAAATTAAAAAAGAAAAAGTGTTTGTCAAAATGCCAAAATATGCCATTTAATTCCCAAATTGCTACTAGCGATACAAGTCATTAACCGCCAATGAGTTTAAATAATTATCAGTATTTATCTGCGGTGAATGGATATCCCCCTCAATATTAATCCTGTTTCAAACTTACCTTTATCGCCCCAAGGTGCAGAGGTGATTTTAGGTAATATCATTGCACCCGAAATATTAGCTATACCCATAGCACCAACTCCTGTATCTATGTTTGGGCCTCGTGGTGCTTGTTTATTATCTGCAACTGGCCCATTATGGGTATCAGATACAGGACATCATCGCTTATTAGGATGGCGAAATATACCCAGCCAAGATAGTCAACCGGCTGATTGGGTAATTGGACAACCAGACTTTTTTCATGAAGGACAAAATGCCAAAATTTCACCGAGAAATAATACTTTTAGTGTCCCCACTGGAATTTGTGCTTGTGGTTCCGGTTTAGCGGTAGCTGATGCTTGGAATCATCGCGTATTAATTTGGCACAATGTGCCTGAAGATAGTCATGTACCCGCAGATTTAGTATTAGGTCAAGCTGATTTTAGCAGTAATGAACCAAATCGGGGAACTCAAGCAGCAACAGCCAATACTATGCACTGGCCTTATGGTGTTTTTTATCATCAAGGTAAGTTATTTGTGGCGGATACGGGAAATCGGCGGTTATTAATTTGGCATCAATTACCCACAGAAAATGGTCAACCTGCGGATGTAGTTTTGGGACAACCAAATATGACATCTCGCAATGAAAATGGGGGCGGTTCTCCCACTGCGGCGAGTATGCGCTGGTGTCATGATATAAAGGTTTGGGGAAATAATTTAGTCGTGGCTGATGCTGGTAATAACCGGGTGATGATTTGGGATGGTATCCCCACAGAAAATAATACTCCTTGTGCGGTGGTTTTAGGACAAAAAAACTTTGATTTTGTGGAAATGAATCAAGGTGTTTATTTTCCCAGTGCTGCTAGTATGAGTATGCCTTATGGTGTAGGGGTAGCTAATGATTGGTTGTTGGTTGCTGATACTGCTAATTCCCGTTTGTTAGGATGGAAAAGGCGGGAGTCTCAATTATTATCCGGTGCGGTTGCTGATGGTTTGGCGGGACAAGTTAGTTTTAAATCTAAGGGTGAAAATCGCGATTTTGGTTTACCCCAGCGTGATAGTTTGAATTGGTGTTATGGGGTGCAGGTTTGTGGAAATGTGGTGGTAATTGCTGATTCTGGGAATAATCGGGTTTTGTTGTGGCGGTTAATTTCAATTTAACCACAAAGACACAAAGGTACAAAGAAGAATGGAAGATGTGGTAAGGGAAGAAATAAGGGTTCGTGGTACTGTTCAGGGTGTGGGTTTTCGCCCTACTGTTTACCGTTTGGCTAAGGTTTGTGGGTTGTCTGGTGAGGTTTGTAATGATGGTGAGGGTGTGTTAATTCGGGTTTGTGGTAGTGAAGCTGCTATTAGTGAGTTTGTGGGGCGGTTATATATTGAATGTCCTCCTTTGGCGAAAATTCAGGAGTTGAAACGGATATCTTATACGGGTGAGTGGAATTTTACTGATTTTGTCATTTCTCATAGTGTGAGTGGTGGGGTGAAAACGGAAATTACGCCTGATGCGGCGACTTGTCCCCAATGTCAACATGAAATTTTTGACCCTTTTAGT
>PWQB01000706.1 GCA_003556955.1 Nostocaceae cyanobacterium CSSed10_463m | reverse complement strand
CCGGTAGAGTAATTATGCAAACTTATACCCCCGAACATCCTGTTATTGGGGCGGTACAACAACATGATTATCAGTCTTTTTCCCAAACCGAATTAGAACAACGTGAAGCACTCAATTATCCCCCCTATGGGCGGTTAATTTTATTGCGCCTAAGTAGTTTAGATCCGATTCAAGTGCAAAACACAGCGCAAATTATCGCCACCAGTTTAAGTTCTCATGAAGGTTTTGAAATTCTCGGCCCCGCCCCAGCTAGTATTATCCGGGTAGCTAACCGTTATCGCTGGCAAATATTACTCAAATTTGATCCCCACACTTTACCAAGTTTACCTGATTGGGATTCAGTGCGATCGCTTTGTCCTAATTCTGTCAGTTTAACTATCGATGTAGATCCATTAAACATTAGCTGAAAATTTACCCACCTTGCAAACCAGGGAAAATCCGGTTCTCCCCCTTACTAAGGCTACCGTGTACACATATAGCTGGGGACTGGGTACTGGGATGTTTCGGTGCGTTACGACGGAAATATATTTTTCGTGTTTGACCAAATTTTTTCGCCGTCTAACGCACCCTACGGACTGGGTTAAGATCGTTTTGGTATCTAGGTTTTATTATCCGTTTATGTCCTAACCTCCTTGGCGGTTGCTATAAGTCGGGAAATTGTCTTTTGTATTAATAGACCCCTCCCCTAACAGGATGTTTGAAAAGTGGGTGGCTGTGATTTTAGACACCTAATGATCCCCCATCCTTAAGAAGGGGGGAAAGTCTGTCAAAGTACCCCTTTTTAAGGGAAGTCAGTGCGGTCTTTTTGGTTTCCGCACGCGAACACCAGTCGCCTACGTTGGGAACCCCGCCTACAGCGCTGGTTGAGCGCAAGCGAGCAGGGGAACTGGATTTCCGGGTATATTTGGTTTATATTTAATATTTTTTTAGTCTTTTATACTCATCATACTAATGCTTAATAAATGCTGATAATACTCCTATAAGGTAGGAAGCAAAAATTAACTCATAATTATTGAAGAGGTAAAATAAAACTAGAGAAAGATATAAGTTTTATTTTGTTTTATGCAAAATTCCACCTCTGAAAATAAGCGGGATTTTATCCGCCAACTGGTAACTTTAACGGCAATTATTGCTACTTTTGTCGTCAATGTAGTATCAAACATTTTTCCCATCGGGGGAATGCGTATAGGGGAAATTTCTAATACTTTGTTTGCTAATGTGCTGATTATCCCGGCTAACTATGCTTTTGCAATTTGGGGACTAATTTATCTGGGATTGTTCGCTTTGGGTATTTACCAATTTCTCCCTACCCAGAGAGCAGATGAAGATTTACGCAAAACTGGATATTTGTTGGTAATTGCTTCGATTGCTCAAATTATCTGGGTATATTTTTTCCTCTCCCAACTGTTTGCTGTTTCTGTGATCGCAATCCTGTTTATCCTCATCCCTCTGATTGTGATCTATTTACGGTTAGACATTGGCAAAAAACGTGTGTCTCAAACCAAAAAGTGGTGCGTTCATTTTCCCATCAGTATTTATCTGGGCTGGATTAGTGTGGCGACGATTGTGAATATCGCTTCGGCTTTGTATTTTTATCGTTGGGATGGATGGGGTCTTGCTCCAGAAATATGGACTGCTATCATGTTATTGGTGGCTTTTGCTTTGGCAACAGTCTTTGTTTTGCAGCGCCGAGACTTTGCTTACACAGGCGTGACAGTGTGGGCATTAGTGGCGATCGCCATCGAGCGGTGGAATAATTCTTTACTGAGAAACTTAGCTTTAATTTTGGCAATTGTCTTGGTGGTGATGATCACGATGAAAAGTATAAAACCTCAACGCACGGGGACGTAACTGTATGGAAGCGAGTCATCATCCCCAAGATTGGTCATGGCCTTTTTGGGCTGCTGTACCACTATACCCCTACGGTAAGCGGCGGACAATTTGCAGGGAAATAGTTAAAGATACCATCTGGACGTTCGATCAACTTCAGGGGATTCTTTATACTGTTGTCCCAATTCGGATGACTGTGGTAAAACTGGCTGCTGGCGGTCTTCTGGTTTATGCGCCAGTGGCTGCTACCCGTGAATGTGTCCGCTTAGTGAATCAATTAGTCACTCAGCATGGTGATGTGAAATATATTATTTTGCCCACCAGTTCGGGTCTGGAACATAAAGTTTTTGTCGGACCTTTTGCCAGATGCTTTCCCCAATCACAGGTGTTTGTGGCTCCCCATCAATGGAGTTTCCCGTTGAATTTACCTTTGAGTTGGTTGGGTTTTCCGCAAAAAAGGACTCAGGTACTACCAGAAGATAGTAGCCAAACTCCTTTTGCTGATGACTTTGATTATCGGATACTAGATATTGATTTGGGGCGGGGTTCCTTTGTGGAAGTGGCATTTTTCCACAAGCGATCGCAAACTTTGCTATTAACTGACTCCATCTTGTCTGTACCAGAGGAACCACCAGCTATTAACCAATTAGACCCTTACCCCTTGCTGTTTCATGCTAGGGATCATGCT
>PWQB01000758.1 GCA_003556955.1 Nostocaceae cyanobacterium CSSed10_463m | reverse complement strand
TTAGGCACTCGCAGATCCCCCCTAGCCCCCCTTAAAAAGGGGGGGACAGCGATCAAAGTCCCCCTTCTTAAGGGGGATTTAGGGGGATCTAGAATGTTTTGCTACCAACAATAAGACTTTTAAAACATCCTCTAATTATCTCACTCTACATCAGGAATTTTAAGCGTATTTATGCCAACTTTTTCTCACAATCGTAATTTCCAAGACTGGAGCTATAAATGTGTTGGAGCAGTGGCGAAAAATGAAATAATAGATTTATTAGGTGATCAAGTTTGTCTGTTTTATGTGCGTCGTCAAGGTGCGGGTAAACATCAAAATGAGGAAATTTGGCAGTTAACAATTGCTACAGATAGAGATGATTTTCCTTTACCTGTAAACTTGCAAAAGCAAGGTAAGACTTTAGGGTTAATTGCTGCTATCCAAGAGAATGGACTTGGTGGCTTAAAGGTTTTATCTACTCGGTTATTACAAGTTTCACGGGGACAGGCTGATGGTTATTCTGTTCCTTTTCCTTTGCGTCTCCTACCTCATGATCAACATCGTTTAGGTATTCCTAAAGCCGCATTGGCACGGATAGAAAAGATGCCAGTCTGTGGTGATCATATACCGACTGAGGAGCAATTGCAAGCTTGGAAGGCATTTTTACAAGTTGAGGAAAATATTGCTAAGGCACGTCAGTTTTGTGTAGCTTTTGTTGGTAACAATTATGGAACTAATAGCAGACAAATTACTTTTGAGGTAGATGTCAACTCAGCTACTCTTGATGGTTCTGAACAAAATTATTTAAATGTCGCTAGTTTCTGGGAACGGGTAAAACGTTCTAAAAATCAAGAAGTGAAGCTTTCAGAAACTGTTCCTACAGGAAAACTCACTTATAAAATTCCTAAATTTGGTTCTATTGAAAAAGTTGACCCGAAAAATTGTTTAATTAAAGTCAAACTAGAACGGGAATTAGCTGATTATATCTCTACACAACGTTATCAGCCACCAGTTAAGGGTTTTTTATTTTTTGATGCTGCTGGTGATATTCAACAAGTGCGGCGCAAGAAGGAAGCTTTAGAACAATTAAAGCAGGGACAAACTCAAAATCCTTATTTGGGTAACTTTTTATTCGACGCTTCCCAGGCGAGACGTATCAAGAAAACTGTGGAATTACAAGCGGATGATTTGTTATTATCTGCTGCTAATGCTGGACAAAAAGCCGCAGTAGAAAAGGTATTAGCTGCTGAGGATTTAGTTCTTATTCAAGGACCACCGGGAACTGGTAAAACTACTGTAATTGCTGAAATTTGTTATCAAATAGCCTTGCGGGGTGGACGTACTCTCATCGCTTCTCAAGCTAATTTAGCTGTGGATAATGCCTTAAGTCGATTAGTTCACAACCCTGTTATTCGGGCTGTTCGCAAAGGACGGGCGGAGAGAGTTGGGGAGGAAGGACAGCCATTTTTAGAAGACCAAGTTATTGGGACATGGTTAGAAAATACGGCTAATGATTGTGAAAATAGTCTTGATAAACGTCTGGAAAATGTGCAAGTCTTAACAGAATTATTAGGGAATATACCACAATTTAACAATTATTTTCAGTTAGAATCAGAGCTAAATCATCAACAAAATCAATTAAATCAAGAAAAGCAAACTTTAGCTGCAAAGTGTAAAAATCAAGCAGCCATTTGTCAGGAAATTTTGGCTAAAAAAAATCAAGTAGAGTCTCTCTCTTTAGGGCTAGATTATATCCTGAAAAATACAGCAAATATCAATTGGCAAGGTGCAGAAGTCACAAATTGTCTCCCATATCTTCAGCCTTATACAGAAAATAATCTTGTCGTCCAAGAATTTTTTACCCATGTTCGTGCAGCTATCCATGATACTGATGAATTAGGTTTAATTCGTCCGGCTTATGGTGCTTTTGGGTTAGCGGTTTGGTTGCGTGAAGATGTAGCCTCTAAAATTGCTGATTTTAAAATAGCTTTCGGTGATGCCCAAGATGCTATTTTAGCTATGTCGGAAGTTGTAGAAACAGTATCAGCTATCCCTAAAAATTCCCAAAATCGGCATCATCCAGAAATAGATGCACAGGAGTTTCTCGCCAAGCGGCACAATTTACAGCAGACAATTCAAGGTTGGCAAAATCGTCAAAAAGAACTTAATTATGTAATTGCATCTATTCAAGAATGGAAAGCTACCGCCCCTGTGCTACTATATCAAGTAATTAAGGATTGTCAGCAATCTAAACAAGTATTAACAGAAGATTTGCTGCAATTACCTGTAGGCTTGTTGATGTTTGCCCATCAATTAAAGTTGAAGATATTACCTAAAAAATATTATCTACATTTGCCAGACTGGAAAGCTTTAGATAAGGCTTTGATATATGAAACAGAAGGCGGCTTTGTTGATAGAATTGGTAAGCAGTATCATTTTAGTTACTTTGTAGAACAAAGTTTGAGTCAAATTCCCATTGTGCTATCAGCGAGCGATCGCACTCAATGGCGTAAAATCTATGAAGAGTTTAAAAATTATCAACTCCT
>PWQB01000149.1 GCA_003556955.1 Nostocaceae cyanobacterium CSSed10_463m | reverse complement strand
GGGCTGGCCGGCGAGGGATGGATTTACAAGGTCATGTAGTCACAGTCCAAACCCCCTTTGAAGGCTCGAAGGAAGCGTCGTATTTAGCGACATCTAAACCAGACCCCTTGGTGAGTCAGTTTACACCAAGCTATGGCATGGTACTGAACTTGCTGCAAATCCATACTTTAGAGCAAGCCAAGGAACTCATAGAACGCAGTTTTGGGCAGTACATGGCAACTGTGCATTTAAGACCAGAGTATGAAGAAATTGCCCAACTGCAAACACAACTAGCCCAACTTCACGAACAAATTGCCGCAGTTAATGAACATGAACTAGCAGTTTATGAAAAATTACGGCAACGCTTGAAAGTAGAAAGCCAGTTATTATCAACCCTGCAAGAACAAGCAGTGGAAAATCGGCAAGAAGAATTTGTGATGATGTTGAGCTTTGCAGTGTCAGGAACACTGTTGAGTCTCAAAGGTAAAAACATCGCCGTATCTACACCCATAACAGCAGTGTTAATGGGAAAAATCCCTGGTAATGGGGAAGCTCCTAACTTGATATGCTTAGGGCAAGATAATCGCTGGTATGTGGTCACAACTAAAGATGTAGTCGATTTGTATGCTGAATTGCCACGAGTGGATGTACCAGAGCATATCGTACCACCCCCAGATTTGCTGTTAAAGCCTGGTCAATCATTGCGGGGGAGTGAAGACTCATTTGCGATCGCCCAACGCATTCCAGAAGCCAGCGAATGCTCATTATATATGCCTCCAGAAGTGGCTGAACAACTCAGTCGCGTTATCGCAGTTCAAGAGCAACTAGAAGCAAATCCCATCCATCAATCAGGCAATGTTAGCAAGATTTTCAAACGCCGGGCGCGTTATGTGGAATTAGAAGCCGAACTGGAAGAATTACAATCACAAGTTGAGCAACACTCACAACGCCATTGGGAAGAATTTGTCAATTTAATTGCTATTTTGCAGTATTTTGAGTGTTTAGATAACTTAGTCCCCACCCAATTAGGGCAAATTGCCGCCGCTATTCGAGGAGAAAATGAATTATGGCTAGGTTTAGTCTTTGCTAGTGGTGAATTAGAACATTTAGATCCGCATCATTTAGCAGCAGCCGCCGCAGCTTTAGTGATTGAAACTCCTCGCCCAGATAGTAGAGTCCACTTTGAACTCAGCAATGAAGTAGTAGAAGCCTTGGCTAAACTGCGAGGAATCCGCCGCAAAATATTTCAACTGCAACGGCGGTATAATGTCGCTTTGCCTATCTGGTTGGAATTTGAATTAATTGCCATAGTAGAACAGTGGGCGCTGGGAACACCGTGGACAAAACTCTGTGAAAATACCACCTTAGATGAAGGCGATGTGGTGAGAATTTTACGCCGCACATTGGATTTATTATCTCAAATTCCTCACGTTCCTAATTTATCGAAAGATTTCCAGCGCAATGCTTATCGGGCGATGCAATTAATTGATCGGTTCCCAGTCAATGAGGTAGCTGATTGATATTGGGTTAAAATATACCTTCCTCGCAACTTCCTAGCGATCGCATTTCAACCATTCCACTGAGGTATGATCGCATCGCTAATAAAAACCCAATTTCCCTAACCCATGTCATCAGTTGACATCTCCTCTGCTGAAGATATCCTCAATTTACTTGTCAGTGGAATTGACAAAAACACCTTAGAAATTCAACTCACCGCCTCAAATTGGATATCCACCCCAGCTAGAGGCGGATCAAAAAGTGGTAGCGGTATGATTTGGACTAGCCCAGACAATCAATCTAGCATTAGAATCATGACTCAATCTCATGGTTCATCCTATGCCCGTGTTTACAATGGACCTGGAGGCGGCGCACCGGGAGAACAACCCCTCAACGCATTCGGACAACCCGGAACTCGTGCAGAAACCCACTTTACTTTATTTCCCTAATATAATCCCAATAATCCCAAACAAAACTATGAACTTTGAAGACATCTGGCAACAATATGACTTTACCGAAGCAGAATTGCTCTCAATGGGATGGGAATTTCCTTATAACTATGTCCTCAATCTCAACTACTACTGGGAAATTAATCCAACTAATACAAATTCGGAAGTTGCTACCACCGAACAACCCCTAAAACTCATCCTGAAATCTTGCATTAGGCTCGATATACAATTTAATTCAAATCCTTACAACTTAGAGGAAATCCCGGCTAACCTTGGCACCATTATCGGCTGGGGTCAAGTCAGTCCCTCCCCTTGGATAGAAAACCTATCTCTTCCCCCTGATGAATGGCTGCATCTATTTTTTGATATTGGTGGAAACAACAAAATTCAAGCAGTTTGTCAATCTCTTGTCATTGAAAAAGTAGCCCAAGAATCCTTAGCATTGACTTCCTAATTAATGGATAAAATCAGGAATCAAATGTCAAGTCGCTTCGCTCCAATTCAAAATTCAAAATTATTAATTCAAAATTAAAGACAATTAGTGGGAGCTTGAACTCGCCACTAATTGGAGACCGCCAAATCAAAGATTATGGCGGGGGC
>PWQB01000834.1 GCA_003556955.1 Nostocaceae cyanobacterium CSSed10_463m | reverse complement strand
GTACGTTCCTGGTTTGGATTGCTGGCAGTTCCTGTACTGGGTATAATTATTCTTGGTTTTGCCCTCAAAGCTCCCCGGTGGATGCAGGAGTTTGGCATCCAATTTCTGGGTGTACAAGCCTGTGTAAGTACCTACCACCAACTGAATTATTTATTTAGCTACAATGCTGGCCCTCTAGGACTTTCTGATACTGGACAAATGCAAAGGTATTTACTTTTACCTTACTGGTTTTGGGGTGGATTGATGGCGATCGCATCTCTGGTAATTTTAGCCCAAAGCCTCCGCATCGCCTATCGTCCAGAGTAGTGGTTCATGAATATGCAGATTAGCGATCGCTCTCTTGCAGTTACGAATTCAACTCTGATTGACACTCCCCCGTTTATAAAACGGGGGATTCTTGGGTCAAAAGGGAGCTATTACTTAACCCCTCACCAAGCATCTTGACCGTATGCCCTACGGCTGCAATTCCACGCTGCATCACCACCATAGCGGCGGCAACGTCTCTGTCTGTTTCAAATCCACACTCACTACAACGATGCACTCGCTCAGATAAGTCTTTCTTGCCTGTGTGGTGGTTGCAATTAGGGCAAGTTTGGCTAGTACCGTTGGGGTTAACCTTTGCGAAATAAACCCCACGTTTCCAACATACCCATTCTAGGATTGAAAGAAACTCACCGAAACCAGCATCTAAAGTATGTTTAGAAAACATTCCCTTAGCCCAAGCTTTAAAGTTCAAATCTTCGGCAAATATCATTCCGCCTTGGTCACATAGATAGTGCGCCAATTTAAAATGAAAATCCTTGCGAGTGTTATGAATTTGTTCATGTAGTCGAGATACCTTCTGTTGAGCTTTACGCCAGTTATTTGACCCTAATTTCTTGTGGCTTGCTCTTTGTTGCAGCAATTTCAGCTGGCGTTGGAGATCCACGAAAAATTTAGGTCTAGCGATTTGCTCTCCACCCGATGTCGCCAAAAAACTCTTTAACCCCAAGTCAATACCAATTGGTTGACCGTGTGGCGCAAAACTTGGAACATCAACATCTGCTTGCAGCGTGAGCATCACATACCATCCTGAAGCCTTTTTTACCACTTGAGCTTGTTTTGCAACAAACCCATCTGGAATAGGTCGGGATAATTGCATCTTCACCCATCCCACGCCAGGAAGCTTAACTCTGTTACCTTGAATTGGACTAACACCCAATTGTGGAAATAACATTGAACGCATTCTCCCTTGCTTTTTAAACCTGGGAAAGCCTCTACCAGATTCCCACATCCCAATAAATGCTTTTTCTACTCGCCTTAATACCTGTTGCAACATCTGAGAATGTGCTGCATTGAGGTTAGGGTTAGTTTTTCTGGCTTGGGTTAAAGCTTTACATTGAGATGCAAAAGTTGGTCGAGGTGCATCAGCCGCGATGATATATTCACGAATTATGCTGCAAGCATCAATCCTGCATGACCTAGATTTATACCAATCTTTCCTCTGGGCTAACGCAAAATTCCAAACTCTACGAGATGTTTCTAACCATGCATCGTAGGTTTGGGATTGCTGCTTATTTAGTTTGAGGCGATAGGCATAAGTTAGGTTTAACATACATCTAGTATACTATTTAAAATAGCAACTCTGGTTTTTAAGCCAAATAAATTTGGTGAGGCAGTGCGTTCCTGTCGCCTTGCGTCGGAAAGCAACTGCCGAACCCGAAGGGCTCATTCGCTTATATCCCCCGGTTAGAAACACGGGGGCTTTACGCATCACGACTCGTAAACAAGAGGAGAAGGAGGAGGGAAATGAGTTTTTTTATGAGCATAAACGCAGAGGGACGCTGAGGTTAACGCAAAGGTACGCGGAGGTTTATATGCAAAATGGTGGGAGTTGTGGATAATGCCATTCTTCGCCTACGCGATCGGCTACTAGGGGTGTGACAATGAATTTGGGTGGATTACCAGCTTGAACGTCTATTTTTACGCAGGAGTAAGGTAGATGCTTGTGGGGTTTTTTGCCGTTGCGACCGAAAAAGAGTAAGGACTCGGCTACTTTGCGTGGGGGACGACCAGGAAGTTCTGTAAAAACTTCTATTAAGTCATTGCCTTCTCGACGTTGACGGCGGGGATAATGACCACTGCCACCGGAGATGATACAGTTAATATGAGAATCGGCGTATCCTGTGTTATCTGTGCGAATATGTTCTAAGCAGTGGGCGTGTCCGTTGAAGATTAAATCGACTATGGGACGGTCTTTGATTTGGGAACCCAAGGTTTGGGCTACTTGTTCAAATACAAAGCGGAGGCGATGACGAACTGCTAAGGTTTGGGCTTGATTCCATTTTGTGGCTTCTGTGACGTAGGGTGGATGGTGAAAGAAAATAATTCTTCCCCGCACTTCTGAAGTGTGCCACGATTCTATAAGTCTGTTTTTTAACCAATTCAGTTGTTCAAAATCTATAATGTCTGTGGCGTTGGATGCTAGTTGTTTTTCAATGTCAATTTTAATTTCGTTGATTTGCTCTAATTTGGCATTGAGATAAT
>PWQB01000337.1 GCA_003556955.1 Nostocaceae cyanobacterium CSSed10_463m | reverse complement strand
CTGAGCGTATTCGTGAAATTGTCGCTTCTTTACGCAAGTTTTAGCGACTTGATGAAGCCGACTTTAAAACAGCAAGTATTCATGAAGGCATCGACAGTACTTTAATGATTTTGCAACATCGCTTGAAGCCTTCCGGCGATAACTCCAGCATTCATGTCAGCAAATTTTATGATACCTTACCTGCCATCGAATGCTATCCCGGTCAATTGAATCAGGTATTTATGAATTTGATCTCCAATGCCATTGATGCCCTAGAACAGCGAAATGCCAAATTATCGTTTCAGGAAATAACTGCCAAACCCAGCGAAATCAGAATTTCTACATCCCTACTCAATAAAGACTGGATTTGTATTCGCGTTGCTGATAATGGAATTGGCATCGATCAAAAACTAATTTCGCGACTATTTGACCCATTTTTTACCACTAAAGTTGTCGGTAAAGGTACAGGATTAGGACTTTCTATTAGTTATCAGATTGTCACAGAAAAACACAAAGGCAAAATTTACTGTCAATCAGAAATCGGCAAAGGTACAGAGTTTTTGGTTGAGTTACCAATTAATCAGGTAACAGCCAGAAAAGCACTTACTTAAGTCAAGGCATAATCATAATGCACTTAAATTAAGTACATCATAGCCCCCTCCTCGCTTGCGGGGAGGGGGTTGGGGGTGGGGTTCTTGTATCTCACTCAACTGATAACCGCTATAAATATTCCAACAGACTTGATATATCAACAAATTAAAATAGCTATAAAAATCCTCATGATTTACCCTGCAAAAACCTCTTGGCAAACAGTCCGCACTACTTTTAAACAAATTTGGGGTTACGATGATTTTCGTCCACCACAGGGTGAAATCGTCAGCAGTTTATTAGCCAAAAAAGATGCGTTAATTATTATGCCTACAGGTGGCGGAAAATCAATTTGTTTTCAACTTCCCGCACTGCTACAAACTGGATTAACTTTAGTAGTTTCGCCCTTAGTAGCACTAATGGAAAACCAAGTGCAGGAATTAGTTGAACGTCAACAAAAAGCCGCACTTTTACATAGTGAATTGCCTTCATCCCAACGTCGTTCCATACTCCAAGCTTTAGAAAGACAACAACTCAGATTACTGTATTTATCCCCAGAGACTTTATTAAGTGTGCCAGTGTGGGAAAAATTGTGTAATCCCAACTTACAAATTAATGCTTTGATATTAGATGAAGCCCATTGTTTAGTACAGTGGGGAGATACATTTCGCCCAGCTTATCGGAGATTAGGCGCAGTCAGACCTGCACTACTGAAAACAAAACCACCAGGAACAAAAATCAGTATTGCTGCTTTTACTGCGACTGCTGACCCCGCAGCCCAAAAAACTATTGAAACAGTTTTACAATTACAGCAACCAGAAAATTTTCGCTTGAATCCCTACCGCCCGAATTTGCATCCCATTGTTCGCATAGCTTGGACACCACGCAATCGGAAACAGCAATTACTAAATTTTATTCAAAAGCGCCCCAAACAATCAGGTTTAATTTATGTTAGGGCTAGAAAAGATAGCGAAAATTTAGCTGCATGGTTAGCAGATATGGGTTACAATACCGCTAGTTATCATGCAGGATTGGGTGCAACAGAACGCCGCAATATAGAAGCTGAATGGTTAAGTGGTAAAATTCCCTTTGTTGTCTGTACTTGTGCTTTTGGGATGGGGATTAATAAATCAGATGTGCGTTGGGTAGTGCATTTTCATCCCCCTCAAGTTATATCTGAATATGTGCAAGAAATTGGACGTGCGGGACGAGATGGAAAACCAGCCGAGGCTTTGATTTTGGTGAGTGAACCGACAGGGTGGTTATATCCAGAAGATAAACAAAGACAGGAGTTTTTTGCAGAAAATAAGCGATCGCAACAAAGAATAGCACAACAATTACTGAAAAATCTACCCCCACAAGGAGAAATCAACGCCGTCACCCGTCAATTTAAAGATGCTGATATAGCATTAGCTTTACTACACAGCAGTGGTCAATTAACTTGGCTTGACCCTTTTAATTATATGATTAAAAAGGGTGTAAAAAATCAGCCAGAAAAACAATTACGAGATAATCAACAAATGTTTCAATATTTGCATAGTAAAAAATGCCGTTGGCACTATATATTAAATGCTTTTGGTTTTGAAAAGGAAGCCGCTAACTGGCGTTGTGGACATTGCGATAATTGTCGAAATAGTCATTAGTCATTAGTCATTAGTCATTAGTCATTAGTCATTGGTCATTAGTCATTAGTCATTGGTCAGGGACAGTTTATTTCCATAATAATGAATATTGATACCAAGTTTTCTATAAAAATTCGCGAAATTTAGAAAGGAATAAACCACAGAGACGCAGAGAACACAGAGGAGGAAAAGATAAGTTTACAAAAATCAGCCTACGTTCATAAAACATAAATAAATTGTATTCATCATATCTGTGTTCATCTGTGGACAATAATTAAATTACTAAAAAGCCCCAGATGTGGCATCCAGGGATAAAGAACACAACCAAAAATTAATTATCT
>PWQB01000522.1 GCA_003556955.1 Nostocaceae cyanobacterium CSSed10_463m | reverse complement strand
GCTGACGTGCATTTTATCCGTCCCTATAAATCTTTACGACAGGCAACAGTGGAAGGAACTCGCACCGTTTTAGCACTCGCCTGTCAAAATCGCCTCAAACCAGTTTATTACATTTCCACCCTTGGGGTATTACATACTGAAGAATGTTTCCAAAAAGAATCTCTCAAGGAATCAGACCAGTTAGGCAACGGGATTTTGCTCCCAACAGGTTATCTGCAAGCTAAATGGGTTGCTGAAGGACTGGTAACACGAGCGAGGGAACGGGGAGTACCGGTTGCCATTTTCCGTCCAGGAACAATCGGACCACACTCACGCACAGGGGTTTTTAATGCCAAAAATTTATCTGTAATTTTCTTAAAAACTGTGTTTCAACACAATCTGATGCCCAATTCCCGCACCCTTGATCTTGCTCCTGTAGATTGGGTCAGTAAGGCATTAGTAACTATTTCATTACAGCCCGAATCCGTCGGTCAAACATTTCATCTTGCTCATCCTCAGCCTATAGCAGTTGAAGATTTAAGAAGAGGTGCTGCATTAGCTGGGTTTAATTTATGCACACAAACTTTCGATGCATGGCTAGAGGAGGTTTCGATTGCGGCAAAAATAGATCCCAATCATCCTATGGCATCTCTAACTCCTGTATTGGAAGTAAAGGGAGCAAAAAATTTGATGCGAATCCTGACTTTCGCCCCTCCTGTTTCTCAGGAGAATACTTTAAAAGCACTTAAAGGGACATACATTACTTGTCCACCAATAAATAGTAAGCAAGTAAAAATTTGGTTTGAACGTTTTCGCCAAGAAGGGGTCGTAGTATCTTTGGCAAAAGAACACCGTTATCTTTGGTTTAAGGAACGTTTTCGGGGGTTCTGCTCTCTGAAATCTTCTGTAGCAGAAGCAGAAGCAGAAGATATTTTTCAGGCAGGATACGAACAAGGAATGATTCAAGAATCTCTATTAGATATAGACATTACTGCTTCTATATCTAGTCTCACTCAGGTACTTGAAGATCACAAAGTACGAGTTGAAGGCACAGTTTCTTGCCCAATGATTCACCAACAACCTCTAAAAATCGTTAGTGGTTATTGGCAGGTGTTAGCTCAGGAAATAATTCATCTGCAAACTGATTCTGAAGCACAGTGGCTTCGTCACTATTTTGAGTTAGAAGATGCTGAAGGTAATCATTTTTGGCTGGAAGGTGAAAAGATTTTTCGACTAGGTTTCGATGTTTGGCGACGCGCACGTGTTCTGAAAGTCTCAATACGTAATGCATCTGGAGTCATTTGGGTGGGAAAAACTATTGTTCCCGCAGAGTCCTATATAGATGACCAGGTGTATGGCTTGCAAATGGATGAAACAATTCCCAAAAGCGATCGCCAGAGGGCAAAATTACTCTGGTTACTTTTACTATGGGGTAGTGGCGGGCTTACCTATCTTAAACTTCTCCTGAGATTCGGCAGCAGTGTTTTTTATGAATATATCAATAAACGTTAAGCAAAAATTATGGTAATTCCATCTCAGAGCCGGGTTCAACTACGACCCCTGAAAGCTAATTTACCCGACGATATTACAATCGATGAAATTCCTGTTGCTACCAAAGACGGTATTACTATTTTCTTAACCCGTTTTCGCCGAGGGACAGCTAAAAAATCAATCTTACTTCTACATGGACTCACATCTTCCAGCGATATGTTCGTCATGCCAGAACATCGCAATCTAGTTAGTGTCTTGCTGGAGGAAGGATGGGAAGATGTATGGAGTCTGGATTGGCGAGGCAGTTGTCGTTTGCCTTACAACACTAACAATTGCCAATATACGACTGATGACGTTGCTCTTTACGACTTGCCAGCAGCAATCAATACCATCCGTGACCAAATAGGCGAATGCCCCTTGTATGTAATTAGCCATTGTATTGGCTCAATAGCTTTGGGTATTGCACTTTCTTCAGGTATTATCCAGGGACTGGCTGGGGTGGTTGCTAACTCAGTTTTTTTGACCACCAAACTACCGAACCGTGCCGCATTGAAAATTGCCGCTCCCATCCCAGAGTTGACCCAACGCTTGTTTAATATTAACTACGTCCCCACCAATTTTGCAGAAATAGGTTTTAAATCACGCCAAAGCCTACTTTTTGCTATGGCTGCGGCCACCCGTTCCCAATGTTCTAACCCCACTTGTCAAATGATTAGTTATGTCTGGGGAGCAGGCGATCCCACTCTTTTTCTCCATGAAAACTTACATCCTCAGACTCACGACAGGCTTGCAGAATTATTTGGGAGTGTTCCCCTCAGTTACTTTCCGCATTTCCGCAAAATGTCATTAGCTCAAACAACCGTACCTTGGCGCGATACAGACATCTCTTACAAAGACATTACTCCCAATGGCATTAGCACTGCTGGTTGTATTGACACACCGATTTTACTTTTAAATGGCAGTGATAACCAATGTTGGGGAGATTCAAACAAACTCTGTTATGAAATTCTGAGTGATTTATATCCTCATCTCCATCTTAACTATATTGAAATGCCTAATTAT
>PWQB01000708.1 GCA_003556955.1 Nostocaceae cyanobacterium CSSed10_463m | reverse complement strand
TTTGCGAATTGCTGGATAATCTTGGCGTTCAAAATAAAGTATACCTGAATCATAGCGTCCGTATGCCGCCGGATTATAGAGAACCTGAAAAGTAAAAGGAATATTAGCTGCATTTAATTGCTGCGTCAATCTATCCATACAGGCGATCGCACCAGATGAGGTAAAATTGAAATAGATTCTGCCTATACCCAAATCCGCATCTGGATTACCTTGCTTTTCCTGTCCAACGTTACTCACTGCTAAATAACAGCCCTTTTGCACGCGATTTTTAGGCATCCAAATAGCGACTGATTCCCCCACCTTAGCAGATTTTTTACTAGGTTTGAGGTGACAGTCTGGCTCAATATATACTGTCAAACCACCTTTAGTTACAGCCATACTACCATCCGGTTCCAGACGCAACACCTGCCAACTGGGGTCAAAATAACCTTTACCGTGATTGCTAGTCTGTAGTTGTTCATAAAATTCCCAATCGACATCTAAAATAGAATTAGCTTCTAAATTTTGGTGTCGCAAGCAATTAGCAGTTTTAATATTAACAGCCAAAGTGCTTTGTAAGGAACCATTGTAATATATACCGTACAGAAAATTTCGCAGTAATAGATTCAGATATTTATGCTGTAAAGCTGCAGGATTTTGTTGAAATCTGTCTGCCACTTTAGTCGGTAAAGCAAACGCTTGATAATTGGGATGATGAATACAAAAATTAGGCTTGATCTCGATATTACCAGCAATATCAAGCAGAGAATTTAGAAAGGGATTAGTAGAAGAATCTAGCATTAATTAATCCAGGATAAATTCAACAAAAACTTTAATTAGCAACCACGCAGGCGAGTTTTCTCGTAATACAGAGGAATCAATTGCTGCTCTTTTTCATATTGCGGGAATTTATGAACTTTTACCAAAGAGTTGGCAATCTTTGACTCAGAAACGCCGAAAATACTCAAGACAGACTGTTCAGGGATCGTGAGGAGATTTTTCGCAGTCTGAAGCATATAAATGTCATTATTACCAAAGTATTTACGATACTTAATGGTTTCTTTAATTTGATTAATCAGTGCTAGTCCTGTAAACTGGATAACTCGGACAATAAAATCACTGCGATACTCCAAAATACCGGGGAAAGTATGTAAATAAGCCCGCATTAATGCCAGTAACGAAGGTTGCAGCACCTCTAAAGGTGTCATGGCTAAATTTAGCGATTCTTCTAACTCAATGCTAGGATCTACCACCAAACTAGAAAGCCAAATTCCTAAATAGCTGGCGATGAGAGTACCCAAATCAAAAGCAGGATCTCCCCAACCACAGGCTTCCCAATCAATCAATTTAATCAGGCAATTGTCTAGTTGATTCCAACGAGAATGAATTAAGATGTTATTTAAGTTCAGGTCGTTGTGAGTTAAGCAGCAAGGTTGCCATTCATAAGCCAAATCAGCAATAGCTGATTCTAAACTCTCATAACGTTGATAAAGCAGGTAAAATTTTAACGCCTCGGTGGGAACTGTACCAAATATTTCTGGGCTAATGGCATCTAGCCCTTGCGCTGGATTATAAAAGCTATAGCGAAACTGTCCTTCAGGTGCAGTCGCCATAAAATCACGATATTCTCGGTGTTGGAAGGTAGCCCGATGTAGTTCCGCTAATGTTGTACCAATGGCGGTAGAAATTTCTGGCGGGAAAATATCGTTTTGGCGATAAAATCCATTGAGTTCTGAATATTCACTTAAATAATTACGGACAAGGATGGAATTGGACTCATCAAAATGTATTAATGGTGCAATACCTGCGGCGGGCAAAGCCATCGCTGACATATTTCCTAGAACTGGAAACTTTTGCAGCAATTGGTTAAACAACCACTCATTAAAAAATTCATGGGGAGTTCCATCATGTTCAATATGAAGTTTTTGTTTCACCAGCAGTTTTTGATTATCTGCTAGAGTCACCAGTAAATTTAAATTCTGCTGACTACTTTTTAGCAACTCATATTTGTTTGATGCTCCATCTTCTGAGCAACATATACCTGTTTTTTGCAGATACTGGATAACGTTGTGAGAAGACAGTGATAACAACATATACTATGTCCTACTTCGTAAAATTGCTGTTAAAATTACTATTTTTTGCGAGGAATTTAGCTTTAGCAGTTTCGGTATACAGCAACAATTGTTCCAATATACTAATATCTCATATATCAGATTAAAACCTGCCATTATGGCAAGATAAGTTTAATTTTTACTTTAAAATATACTGCTAAACACTATAAAACCCTTAAATTTAACTGCCAATAAACAGCAAAAAAACTATCTGAAGATGGATATTCTCAAATCTCAGCATTGATTTTTCCTCAACATTGGAAAAATTATATACAGCCCTATTTTTACTTATCATCACCAAAGCAAAAAAACCGGATGTTTTTGGCAGCCAATAATTATTTCTGCACCAAATATGAATGCTCTATTTACATCTTGCACCCGTCGCAATCACCCGCCGGAGGTTTAAACCCCCGTCTGATAGCGAAAGTCGTCTAAAGACGACT
>PWQB01000806.1 GCA_003556955.1 Nostocaceae cyanobacterium CSSed10_463m | reverse complement strand
TCAATGCGTAAGTCCTAGGTATATATAAATTAAAAGCTGTTTCAGTTCAAAAATATAACGTGCCAATAAAAAAGTTATATTTAAAGATTGGATTGAACTGGAAAATAAAAGTATCAGTCAGATAAAATCGAATGGCTACAACGTAGGTTTAGTTTGGTTGTCAGAAACCTCAGCCTAAAGGCATGAGGCTTGAAAGAGAAATCTAGCAAGCCATTCTGACCAGCCTAAGCACTTCAAGTGCTATGTTTTTTGGGTCACGATACCGGAGGATGCGTAGCCAGTCTTCCGCTCTATCGCTAGTAGTTAAACAGTCTTAAGGTCACTGAGACAGTGCTTCTAGCCTAACAAGCTCTTAAAACTTTGGCTAGGCTAACATTACCCCAAAAGGGAGGCTCTTTTAGAGCAACTTACTATGCGTACAGGGTTGGAAAACTTGAAGCAGTAACTGTCCTGCCGAGAGTACAATACAAAAGTACACCGAGTTTCTCAACCCCAAGGCGATAGTAAAACAATTGTAAAGCCGTCCTAAAAGCGGCGCACTGAGCAGTTCGACAGGCTCACTGTATCACTTGCCGAAGTGGACGGGGTTTCAGAACCATTTTTTTTGATGAGAAATCTTGAAAGTTTAACCATCCACCAATTTCGAGGTTTACAGAACCTGGAATTACAGGATACAGGACAAATCAATATCCTTGTGGGAGTTAACAACGCAGGTAAAACTAGTGTCCTGGAAGCAATCTCAACTTACTGTCGTCCACTAGATTTATCTGAGTGGCTGTCAACAGCATTGCGACGAGAAATCAGTCTATATCGTAGTAGTTCCAGGTTGGAAGCTCTAAAATGGTTATTTCCTCAACAGAAACAAGGAAAACACACTCAGAGTTACCAAGGACAGATATTGATATCGGGTACAGGTAATTTCCCAGTCAGTGAATTAGAAGCAACCTACCAGGAACTTGAGGGAACATGGATATCTAAAGAAACACTTGGTGATGAAGAAATTAATGATAGAGATGAAAGTATTGAAGATGATTTTAGCAACCGACAAGGTGCAGAGTTAGAGCTAAGAGTTACTTCTGCTACTGTTCAAACAGACTTGTTTCAGAATCAAGACGAGATTATCGAAAAGTTTCAAATATGGGAAAACGATAGATTTATTCCTAAACGAGGGCAAAAAAACTTAGCATTACCTGTTGCTACAATTACCCCATTTTCCCACCGTGCGGAACGTTTTCAAATTCGGCTGCTTTCAGATGCTATTTTTCAAGATTTCAAGTCTGAGGTAATTAAATTACTTCAGTATATGGACTCAGGAATTATTGACCTTGAACTTGTAGTTCCTCCAGGTCAAAGAATACGTAATCCTAGTATATATATTAAGCATCAACAAACTGGTATTTCACCAATCAGTGCTTTTGGGGATGGTGTATCTCGGTTGCTATCAATGGCTTTAATGCTTCCCAGAGTAAAAGAAGGAATCCTGCTAATTGATGAATTGGGAACCGCCATTCATACCGAAGCACTCCAATTTTTCTTTGAGTGGTTGATTGACTGGTCTCGGAAAATGAACGTCCAAATTTTTGCGACCACTCACAGTCTTGAAGTTATTGATGCGCTATTAGTTGCAAATACTTCCGCAACTGACTTAGTGGTGTATAGAATAGAACCTGATGATTCACAAACTAATGCAGTACGGCTGGATAGAAATATGCTCAAAACACTTCGAGAGGAATTAGGACAGGAGGTTCGCTGGTGAGTCGCAAATATGCTCTTATTGGCGTTGAAGGTCCCCATGATTTAGCATTTGTTGGCAAGATTCTCAAGTTACTAAATTTCAAAGAGTTTGATGGTAAAGAATCTAATTTAGACTCATTTTGGGCAAAGTTTAGACCAATCTATCCTAAAAAAGGGGGAAATTTGTATGAAAGGTTAGATATGCCATCTATTTTTTTTACAGATACTCTTTCAGTTGCTATCTATGCGGGTGGTGGAAGCAACCTGTCACCACGTCTATTCGCTATTCTGGCGAATCATCCCCCGTATCAAAAACAAATTGCAGCATTTGGAATTATTGCCGATGCTGATCAGGATTCACCAAATAATATTGCTAAAAAATATAGCAAAGATTTCCAAGTATATTTCCCTAAATTTCCCACAGTTGGAGGAAATGTAGATTTGGGTTATCCACGAACAGGTATTTATGTATTGCCAGATAATGCACAGCAAGGTGTACTAGAAAATGTTCTTTGTAGTAGTGGAGATTATGCCTATCCTTTACACATGGCAAAAGCTCGTTCATATTTAGATGAGTTTAATGCAGAACATAAGCGTAAATGGAAACCATTTGATGATAGAAAGGCTTTAATAGCTACAGTTGTCAGTGTTTTGAAACCAGGAAAGACTAATACAGTGAGTATTAAAGATAATGACTGGATTAGCCAAGATACTCTGAGTAATGTTCCTGCTCTTGAAAATTTTGTAACTTTTATAAAAAAACTTTTGGATTTAGAGAGAATCGATATTTAACAAGTATACC
>PWQB01000497.1 GCA_003556955.1 Nostocaceae cyanobacterium CSSed10_463m | reverse complement strand
ATCATAGAATCAGACACTCATCAGGAGAGGCGAAGATGACTTCTCAAGTTGTAGATACCAGCGCCGAATTAATTACTAAATTCCAAACCCTAGCACCGGAACAGCAACAGCAAGTATTAGATTTTGTAGAATTTTTAGCACAAAAATATACTCAAACTCAACCACCTGAGAAACGCATCCCAGACTTAAACAAGGGAGAAATTTGGATGAGTGATGATTTTAACGATCCTTTACCTGATGAATTTTGGATGGGTGAAGGTGAAATATGAGATTATTGTTAGATACTCATGTGCTGATTTGGTGGTCTTCAAGTTCTGAAAAACTATCAGCTAATGTTTATAACTTAATTGCTGATAACAATAATACTCTAATATTTAGTATTGCCAGTATTTGGGAAATGCAAATAAAATCGCAATCTGGCAAACTAAATTTAAATTCACCCCTGCCGGATTTAATCAAAATCCAACAAGAAGTAAATAACTTGCAAATATTACCACTTGAATTATCTCACATTTACGCACTCAAAAATTTAGCCAACCATCACCGCGACCCATTCGACAGAATTTTAATAGCTCAAGCGATGGTGGAAAATCTTCCTTTATTGAGTATAGATGTGGCTTTTGATTCCTATCCAGTCCAAAAGATTTGGGACTAAAATTTCAGAAATTAATTATATTAGAACTTACGCAAAAATTCTCCCAAACTTGTATTCCTCTGTGTTCTCTGTGTCCTCTGCGGTTACATATTCCGTGAATCGTGCGTAAGTCCTATATATTACAGAATTAACTAATTAATCATTAATTTTTGTGTTTAGTTAAAAAATTAATTAAGCCCGGCTTTCATCGTTTTTCGATAAGTGATATGCTGCCATTGCAGCCCCAACACCTAAAACAGCAGGTGCAGCGACAGCAGCAGCGACAGCAGCAGATCCACCTATTGCTACACCAGCCACACCAGCAGCTACTCCTCCGGCAATTGTTCCAATTTTACAAGCGTCTCTGCCGTTTTTTCTAGCTTCACGCTCAGACTCTAGCAAATGTTGATCATCTTCTAGCAATTTTTCCACAACTAAATCAGTTACAATACCAGCAGCTAAACCACCAACACCTGCAATACCACCCGCTACACGACCAGCTGCACGTGGTGCTTGCTTGAGTCCCATATTTACTAAAGCTTTCGAGATGGGATTTAAATTTGGTTTAGCTGCGTGAGATGCGGCCTTAATTCCCCATCCAATAACACTTTCTCCAGCAACTCCAGCAACACCTGCTATACCTTTGTTGGCTTGCTCACTTCTGTAATAACTTGTTTTACAGTAATGTGCAAAATGCTCGCAGTTGTTAGAGAACAGGTTATAGTTTTTTTCACCCAACTTGCTAATTGCTCTTTGCACTACAACGTCTGGGGAATCACATTTACTGTAATTTTGAGTAGAAATTTTTTCTCCATCCGCAAATTCAGACATACTTACACGGCGAACCATTATGTTAGGAAGTACACCATGATAATGAATAACCGTACCGTCTCCACAATCTATGCCGTGATGAGTCGTAAACCCTGCGCTAATCTTCATCCTGCGGTAGATGTGATCGCCCTTGGCCATGAATAACCTCGTTATATTCAGATGTAGGAAATGTTTCATTCTTTACAACTGTATTGGCGGTTTTATTATCATGCCAATGGTAATAACACTTAACTTTCCCATTCAGTATTACTGAGTAAATATAAAGAGAATGTTAAGATTTGAATGATTCTGACTTTTTTGTGAAGGGTGAATAGTGTTCAGTCAGTTGGTGAAAATACATGATGGCGTTTGATACTGTCGTGAAGTCAGTCCAGTAGGTTAGGTTAAGCGCAGCGTAACCCAACGGTACAAAAGATGTTGGGTTTCCTTGCGTCAACCCAACCTACAATTTGTTGGGCTACAATTTTTGGGCAAGATTACTACAATTTCTAAATAACTTGCAGCAAATCAGCAAAGCCGTAGATACTAATAACTAACAATAATAATGCTGTAAATTGGGTAATTTGTCTGTGGGGTGAGGGTGCGATCGCTTCTCGGACTAAAATAGAAGCAGAGGCTCCCACCACCAAGCTCAAACCCAAGACTAAATAAGGTGTATCCGGTAAAACTATCGCTAATACTAACATTGCGATCGCCAGCATGAGCATTAAAAACTCCACAAACCGGGGTGGGTTGTATTGACTAGCAAAAACAAAACTGTTAAACCAAAAATTCCACAATCTCATATTTATAAACAGGGAAGAGTGGAGAGTGTGAGTTATGAAGTAGTTCTTCACAACCCCACACTAAAACTGATTAATTTCTCGCGCCTAACTTTTGACCGACACCATTTTTTTGTGCAGGATTATCTTCTGGTAATTCCATACCAAAAACCCGCGCAAAAGCTTTTTCTACCTTGTAGCCAGAATCAATAGACTCCAAAGGATCTTTCCGCAGACGGTGACGCAGACATAAAGTTATTACACGTTTGATATCGTCAACAGTTACTTCCGTACGACCTTCAAAAGCCGTTAAAGCTT
>PWQB01000508.1 GCA_003556955.1 Nostocaceae cyanobacterium CSSed10_463m | reverse complement strand
TTCTTCGTCTGAAAAATATTGATCAGCAAGACTATTTTGATGCTAGTTAAAGGTAAATTTTGTATCGATATCTCAATTCCAGCAAAATTATAGATGGCGACTACCACAAATATCATCTATTGGTTCTGGCATTCTCCTCTATTAGATAGATAAATAAAAAGATATAATTTCGTGATTTATGTCTAAAGTTGTAGTTTTCTCAGCTTGATTTATTATTGGGAATAGAGAAAAATAAAAACATCATGATAGAACATGATTGTAGCCAATAAAGTGACAGAAAGCCTACTTAATGCCCGCGCCTGTGGGCATTTTTTCATAAATCTCACCAACTGCTTAACTGAACTGTCTTGGGCTATAGCAGTTATCGGTTATCGGTTGAGTAAGATACAAGAACCCCACCCCCAACCCCTCCCCGCAAGCGAGGAGGGGAGAAAGATGATTTTTTCTCAGATGCCTACTTGCTTGAATGCAATGGTATATTTAGCATGATCACAGTAATAGGGGTATCCTCTAGGTAGTCATGAGCTACTGCATTAATCCTCAGTGTCCACAGCCGCAAAACACGAGACAACCGCTATTTTGCCAATCTTGTGGCTCTGATTTGCTTTTAGAAGGGTGCTACCGAGTCATTCGTCCATTGGGTGGGGGTGGTTTTGCTAAAACCTATGAGGTAGATGATTCGGGGACAGCAAAAGTCCTTAAAGTTCTGTTTAATACCCATCCCAAAGCTGTAGAACTGTTTCAAAAAGAAGCAGCCGTTTTGAGTATATTACAGCATCCTGGTATTCCTAAAGTTGATTCAGACGGCGGTTACTTTACTTATTTACCCAGAAATAGCCAAGAACCCCTGCACTGTCTGGTGATGGAAAAAATTGAGGGGATGAATTTAGAAGAATATCTCACGCACCGTCACTATGAACCCATCAGTGAACGTGCAGCAGTGCGATGGTTGAAACAGTTAGCAGAAATTTTGCACAAAGTTCATCAACAACAGTATTTCCATCGTGATATCAAACCGCCTAATATCATGCTACGCCCAAATGGGCAGTTGGTATTAATTGATTTTGGCACAGCGCGGGAAGTAACGCAAACCTTCATTAATAAAGTAGCAGGACAGCAAGTTACAGGAATTATTTCCGCAGGTTATACGCCACGAGAACAAATGAATGGGAAAGCTGTACCGCAATCTGATTTTTTTGCTTTGGGACGAACTTTTGTTTATTTATTAACAGGTAAGTCTCCTGATAGTTTTTCTGAAGACTCTCGCAATGGGGAGTTAATTTGGCGAGATCATGCTGCTGGTATTTCCGACAAATTAGTCCAGTTAATTGATTATCTCATGGCTCCCTTTCCAGGGAATCGACCTCCAGACACGCAAGAAATATTGCAGAAATTAGCAGAATTTGACACGGCTTCACCTGCGTTTGGGCAAAATACTGTAAATAATCAATCTGCCCATTATTATAACCAAATTGGTCAGACAATAGCATCGAAATCTCCAGCAGTTAATCAAGGAGTAAATTATTCTCCTTATGCAGTATTTAAAAGGCGAACATTAGCATATTTTATTGATATATTAATTACTATTTTTATTGGTATTATTCCTTTAATGGTAGGAATGGAATTAGATAACGCATGGGTATTTTTAATTGGATGGATTATCCCTACTTGGCTCTACTTTGGATTATCTGAGAGTTCTGTCAAACAAGCCACTTTTGGGAAAATTGTTGGCAAAATAATTGTCACTGATTTAACAGGAAAAGATATCTCCTTTTGGCGGGCTACTGGGAGGTTTTTAGTTAAAGCATTCTTCACACTGTTGACTTTATACGGTGTTGGCGGATTATTGTCTATTTTTCCTCCTGGCTTAGGCCTGATATTATTTGGTTGTGGCTTAATTGATCTGATATTTGTTCTGTTTAACAAAAACAAACGTTCTCTACACGATATATTAGCTGGCACGTTAGTGAGCAAAAAGCCATCTCCATAGCCCTAGATATACGGGCAAAACTCATTTTACTTTCTGCGACTCTGCTCCTCTGCGTGAAATAAAAAAAATGGGGTAATCGCTAGAACTACCCCATTTTAGTTAAACTGCAACCAAAGTTAATTAGGCAAAAGCAGCAGTTTTGACATCATTATTTGTCAAAATTTCTTGCAGTTCTTCCGCGTCTACTGTTTCTTTTTCCACCAGCATTTTGGCGATTTCATCAAGAATGTGGCGGTTGTTAACTAATACTTCTTTAGCTCGTGTATAAGCTACATCAACCAGTTTACGCACTTCTTCATCAATAGCAGCAGCAGTTTCTTCGGAGAAATCACGCTCTGACATGATATCTCTGCCTAAGAACATATTACCTTGCTGACGACCAAGAGCTACTGGCCCCAAGCGATCGCTCATACCAAAGCGAGTAATCATCTGACGCGCTACACGGGCTACTTGTTGCAAGTCGTTAGAAGCACCTGTGGTAACTTCTTCATCACCAAAGATTAATTCTTCAGCTAAACGACCGCCTAAAGCTACAGCCATTTGATTTTCCAGATA
>PWQB01000026.1 GCA_003556955.1 Nostocaceae cyanobacterium CSSed10_463m | reverse complement strand
TAATTCCTTGGCGAATTGCTACACCTAAAGTTTGAATAATTTCGGCTGCATTTTCACCCAGTATATGAGCGCCTAAAACTTGTTGAGAATTGTCATCTACCACTAACTTCATCATCACTAGCTCTTCTTCTTCCAGTAGCTCAGAAAAAAGAGGTTGAAACTGGGTAGAATAGCATTTCACAGAATCACCAAATTTTTCCCGTGCTTTAGCTGCCGTCATTCCCACCCCAGCACCTTCCGGACGAGAAAAAACAGCAGAAGGTACATAATCGTAATTCACTGTTTGCGGATTATTACCAAAAACTGTATTAGCAAAAGCAATACCTTCCGCCTTAGCGACTGGAGTTAATTGTATCCGGTTAATGCAGTCTCCCACAGCAAAAATATTTTCTTGGGTAGTGCAGTAATATTCATTTACCTTGATTTCACCTTGTTTCCCCACTGCGACATTAGCCTTTTCTAAACCGAGATTCTGAGTATTAGGACTAGAACCAGTAGCCACTAAAATAGTATCTGCGGCCATAGTTTCGGCAAAGTCGCCAGTAGTTGTTAACAGCCAACCATCATCTAAATGAGTAATTTCTTCCGCAGTGCTATTAGTATAAATTTTAATTCCCCGTTTGCTTAAACCCTGTTGTATTCCAGAGCGAATCTCGTCATCAAACCCTGATAGAATCATCTCATCTGTTTCTATCAGTGTGACTTTGCACCCTAAATCGTGCATCATGCTGGAAAATTCCGTTCCAATATAACCACCGCCAATAATTGCTAACCGTTTTGGTAAATAGGGTAAATGAAACATGGCACGGTATGTAATGGCGTATTCTATCCCCGGAATATTGGGTTTATGAGGTTTTCCACCCACAGCAATCAAAATTTTATCAGATGTAACTTGATGTCCATTTAAATCTAGAGTATGAGCATCAACAAAAACAGCACGTTCTTTAATGACTTCAATTCCCGCTTCTCGCAACTGTTGACAATAGGAATAATTAATGTGTTCGATATGTCGGTGTACTGATTTCATTAAGAGTGTCCAGTCAAAATACCTCTGACACTTACTCCACCCGTAACTATGTGCCATTTGGTTTTCCTTGGCAAAATCAGCTGCATAGACAATCAGTTTTTTAGGAACACAACCCCGATTTACACACGTACCGCCAATGGTTTCTTGTTCAGCCATAGCAACACGAACACCATAGCTAGCGGCTTTTTTTGCTGCTGCTAATCCTCCAGGCCCAGTACCGATGACAAACAAATCATAATCAAACGTCATAAAAATCTGTTCCTTCGTAACTGTTTGAAAAGCAGAGCTATTTCATCCTTTATATTGATTTAGTTGATGTTTTATCTACTGCCTTTGGGGGGAACAACAATGCCAGCAGATAATAATGTATAAACTGTGATTCGTATTCAATAATTAAAAAGATTCTGTAAATTTATAACTTAAGTAGGATATTTACACTCACTAGCGGTAGGTATTTTGATATAGTCTGGGTTAAACTTTGCATATACAAATAACCCCCAGTATAAAATCCAAATTAAAAACGTGTGAGGAATAAATAATGTATAACTTGATGCAGAAAATGCGGAATAAAGTTATCAAAAAAATTGATGCTATACCATTTTTCCAACATCAAGAGAATTTGGCTTATGCAGCAGCAGTAGAACAGCACAAAATAAATCTACCTTCTCTAGAAAATACTGACTTGGATATCTTAGAAAGGATCAACAGAGACGGTGTTGTAATTACTTCATTCGCAGATTTGGGAATTTCATCTACACCTGATATCCTCGCAGCAGCACAAAAGCTGATCCCAAAAATATCGCCAAATATTTCTACCCATAAAAATGAGTTTGTCGTTCACGCTAGTTCCCAACAGATAATGGAGTATCCAGAAATTTTTTTGTGGGGAATGGAACAGCGTCTACTTAATATTGTGGAGAATTATTTGGGGTTACCTGTCGCCTATAATGGAATGTATTTTCGCAGAGATATTGCCAATAAAATTGAGCAAGGTTCTAGATTATGGCATATAGATAGAGAAGATAAAAAAATTCTCAAAATTATAATTTACTTAAATGATATTAATGAGGATACAGGCCCATTTCAATATATTCCCCCAGATTTAACCTTAGAAATAGCTAAAGCGTTAAAATACACATCTGGCTACATTCAAGAGTCAATTATGAGAGAGTTTATATCACCACAGAATTATAAATCATGTACTGGTACTGTTGGCGCTGTAATTTTTGCTGCGACTGGGAGCATTTTTCATCGCGGAAAAATACCGCTAAATTCTGATAGATTTGCGATATTTTATGACTATAGTTCTAGACGGCAAAAGAAAAAATATTATCTAGCAAATTCACTGCCGCAACAAGATTTATTAATGTTGTCTAAAAATCTGCCAAAATACAAAAAAGAGTGTATCTCTTATTAAGAATAATATAGCGTTTCCTAGTTTGCTGAGGGACAAGAACCCCACCCCCAACCCCCTCCCATATCAAAGGTTTATCCTTTTCTTCCCCCCGTTGCGGGGGGAT
>PWQB01000357.1 GCA_003556955.1 Nostocaceae cyanobacterium CSSed10_463m | reverse complement strand
CCCATATTCCACGATGCCGTGAGTTACTGTCCAGACGTAGACGCGGCGTTGGGGCTTTAATAATTGGGCGATTGTGGAAATTGCCTGTTCCGCCCGTTCTTCATCGGAGGTCACAAGGTAGATTAGAGGATATTGAGCTTGAATTAGAATATTGAGCTCTTCTTTCATACAATCGACCTGCTTGAGACCTTATACAGTAAAGACATCGTTTGTTGGTTGCGGCAACCGAATAATGAATGGTTTATTCATCATTCTTACCTAGCAAGGAACCAATTCTTCCTCACCCTTGGGATGAGTTTCATTTTTTTCCATCTCATCAATGGATAGATGCTCTGGGATTATTCCTGCTTGACTGCTCATGGCAATCAATTCTCCATCACGTAAGACTAATGAACTCTCACATTCGGGACAGGAATAAATTCGGTGCGTTCGTCCATAAGCAGAAGCTTCAACTTCCTCAACTAGTTCGGAATTAGCTAGGTAGAAGACTAGGGCGCGTTCGGCAAGCTCTGACATCGGTTCTGAATCAATAGCTGAACGAATCTTCAGTTTTTTGTGAAGTTCTGGCGACAGATATAAAGTAACCTTTTGCTTAGTTTGCATATAACTCTTTGACGGCCTTACCCGGGTATGTATATTACGTTATCGGTTGTTTGGTGAGATGTCAAGACGCTTTGATGTCTTGACGGCAATTTTGTTACATTTGTTTACATTTGAACAATGGCTGTCAGTAACGTAGTGATTGCATAAAGTCATTTATCAAACATTTAACTGCTGATTTATCAAAAAAATAACCAATAATAAAAAATCAGCGATTTATTGATAAAAATCCTTTTATCTGCTAAATTTAACTAATAAATGACTTTAAAAAAGAATCATCATGTTTACTACTACAGTAAAAACCTGTAGTTTGCAAAGCAAAATTTATACTAAAATCAAACAACTTGGCGGTAAGACTGCCCTGTTATTAAGTCTGTGGAGTTGCACAGGCAGCAGTTTTTTGGCTCCTAAAGTTACATGGAATACCTACAATAACTCGCGTTTCGGCTTTGAATTTCCCTATCCCAGTAATTGGAATACCTTGCCAGATAAAGCAAATAATGACGGAATTGTTTTGGTATCCCCAAGAAATAATTATGTAGAAATTCGGGCATGGGCTGCTCATCAGCTACCTGAGTCAATAGCAGAAAATAGCAAAACAACGCACAAACCTAACTTTCAAACAGAGCAAGGTATATCCGGCGTGCTACTGGTAGAAGTTGACCAGCAAATAAGTTCAATGTCATTGAGCCTAACTCAAGATCAAATCCAATATTACTGGCAGGCGCGTAGCCAGAACGAAGAATTTTCAGATTACTATCATTTGTTTTACTACATTGCCCACCAGTACCGGGTTCGAGAGTAGAAAAACATCAGAAAATCGCTTCCATCGTGCAGAATTATGCTTCAGGATGATCCTCATCTGCCTAATTTCCCCAGGCAAAATCACCTATTTTTACAAGAATAATGGTTGAGAGGGTACAGAAACCTGATAGATTTAGCTATCAGCGAGTAAAAACTGGTGAAGTTCACCAACCCCACCCTTAAAGGGTGAGGATTGCCCAAACCAGTTTGGGTGACGTAAGAGGTGAATACCGCATTGAGACAAGGTTTGGTACACACGGCTCAATACTTCCCTAGTTGAGCCTCCTGTAAGCTTAACTGGTTAAGCGTTGGGTCAAGCCAAGACATTCTAACCTTGTTGCGGGAAGGGACTTAAACAGGTTTGCTGGTTCCTGGGCTTATCGCCATTTAAAAACCAGTATTTAAAAAGCCGTGCTAAAAGCACGGGGTTTCTACCTATTTTTCTGATGAAAGTCCTGGTAATTGGTGGTGATGGATATTGCGGTTGGGCAACTGCACTTTACCTTTCCAACCGTGGTTATGAAGTTGGAATTCTAGATAGTTTGGTGCGGCGGCACTGGGATAATGAATTGGGTATCGAAACTCTGACTCCCATCGCACCAATTCAGCAACGCCTCCAGCGCTGGCAAGATTTGACTGGTAAATCTATCGACCTATTCGTTGGCGATATTACTAATTACGAATTTCTCAAGCAAGTTTTACACCAATTTGAGCCGAACGCCCTCGTGCATTTTGGTGAACAACGTTCAGCGCCCTTTTCGATGATTGACCGAGAACACGCCGTTCTCACTCAGGTTAATAATGTCGTTGGCACTTTAAACTTGCTGTACGCCATGCGAGAAGATTTCCCAGATTGCCACATGGTGAAACTGGGAACAATGGGTGAATATGGTACACCCAACATTGATATTGAAGAAGGGTTCATCACAATTGAACACAATGGCCGCAAAGATACCCTACCGTATCCGAAGCAGCCAGGTTCGATGTACCACTTGAGCAAAGTTCATGATAGTCACAATATCAACTTTGCTTGCCGCACTTGGGGGCTGCGGGCTACAGACTTAAATCAAGGCATAGTTTACGGCGTTCTCACCGAAGAAACGGGAATGGACGAAATGTTAATTAATCGCCTTGATTATGATGG
>PWQB01000395.1 GCA_003556955.1 Nostocaceae cyanobacterium CSSed10_463m | reverse complement strand
CCTGTCCTACAAAATCTCTAGATTCTCCAGCAAACGAAAGTCCTACTAGAAACCGCAAATCCGTCATTAATATAGCCTCACTGTGGTTTATTTCATAATTTTAGCCAATTCAAATACAAATGTGCATTTTTTCAGCGTGTTGTGAGTCTATACGTAGCATAGCATTGTTCTACATAGCAATAAATAGAGATGCGGCTAAAATATTAAAATTTATAAGTTTTTAATTACTTCGTAAAAATAAAAATATATTTGAATTTTGATGATCATCGAGAAATTAACAAAAATATCAGATCCCCGACTTCTTCAAGAAGTCGGGGATCTAAGCATCTCGACTATAAAATAAAATATCTGGCAATAATCACGGTGATTAATAATGTTAAATAAAACGGGTAAACAGAAAAAGAAAGACTAGAGGTAAATAATAAATTGACCACATTCAACCCTTTTGGTGGCTTCAGCATAAAAAGCTGATCAATTCTTACTTCACCTGAATGTAACTCTTTGACAAAATCGTTATATATCTCCCGAAAGCTGCGTTCTTGTCCCAAATAATATGAATCTAGTAAAAAGAACAGCAGAATGGGGATGAGAGATATCCAAGCATAAGTAGGCTTATTCTTATCCGCTAATACTACTAAAGTTGCCGAAACCAGAGAAATACACCAAGTTTTGCAGCTGGCGCTATTATTTGCCATCCGCGCAATAACCCCTTGCAAAATATTCAGATAACTCTGCACAGAGTTAGAATCAGGGTCTACCTTATGTGGTTGTGACTGGGAATTAAAGTTACTCACGGAAACTTTTCGCTACTGTTGCGGTATTTTTACTCTCATTATATATCGTTGACGCTGCTTGATTGAATCCAAAAATGGATAAAATCGAGCTAAGAGTTATCCTAAGATTCTCTATTGTGATCATTTCTGTCACGTTTAAGACTTTCTTCTAAAGCTTGAATTTGTTCTCGACGGGCTTCCAATTCCAGAGAACGACGTGCTAAATCTTGATTTTGCAAAGTTAGAGATTCTCGCCAACTTTCTGCACGTTCTGCTTCTTGTTGTAATTCCGCCCATGTCATACCAATGCTGAGAAAAGTTTGTACTAAATGTAGAACCCAATTAGTAGCATCTTCTAAACTTTCAATATCACCTGTGGGGGAAAGCTTCACTAACACCAGCAAGTTCTCACTCATGGTAGTTCCTTTTTCCAACAAGATAAAAGTTTCTTCTGGAATAATTACCCAAAGGTTTTCAGTTTCTTGACGTGCTAATAAGCGTAACTGATACTTATTTAAAAATTCATTTTTATTGATTTGAGCTAGATATAGCATGGTGTTAGATTCAGTTTTGCACAGCCAAAATATTTTTGCAGCGTGAAGCTTAAATTTTATCTGAGTCGGTACAGGTTGGGCAAGACTTGTACTGAGCTTGTCGAAGTATGCCCAACCCAAAAGACTTATCTGCTAGTAACCCATTGCAGCTATACTAAACTATTTAAGCGATCGCGCAAAATTTCAGCTTGTTTTTCCGCTTCTGCTAAAGATGCTCTCGCTCCTTCTACCACATCGGCAGGGGCTTTATCCACAAACTTAGTATTGCTTAACCTTGCACTCAAAGACTTAGCTTCGGCTTCGGCTTTATTGAGGCTTTTTTCTAATTTGGCACGCAAAGTCGCAATATCTACCACATCACCACTCAAAGGAATTACCACTTGTATAGTACCCACAACCCCAGAGATAGCATTTTCTGGCGCTTGAGGTGGTTCTAATTCTGTCTGTGATATTTCTTTTTGAGGCGTTGGGGGGAAAAACTTAGCGAAGAACTTTTCTCTAGCTTGCTGTTTGAGTAGAATTTGGATAACAAACCAAAATGTATAACCCAAACCAACTACTTCAAAAAATGTGCCAATCAAGGGAATTTGATAAATCGTATTTCCCGTAGCCAAACCTATCCTTGCAAAGACCAGCACCGCAATAATTAAGCCAATTGTCTTCAAACCCCTCTGAGGTTTTTTCTCAGCAGATTGAGGGCTTTTAAACTCTGTTTCTGGCGTTTTTTGAACACCAGCACTTCGGCTGCGCTCAGTACAAGCAATAGTTAAATTCTCCACCTTAGCCAAATCTTGAATATAAGCCTGTCCAGAAGTGAGAATTTGCTGTTCTTGGGGATTATCAGTTTGTAAATTTGCAGTAATTTTTGCCCCTGGCTTAATATCCGCCTCAGCGCGTAAATTCCGAATAGTGCGGATTGTGCCAATGAGCAATTCAAACTGTGCTTCTAAATCTGGATTAATCAGGTTATTATCAGCTTGGGGATAGGATTGTAAAGCTAAAGTTTCTAAAGAATCGGCTGGTTGTTGGGTGAGAGTTTGCCAAATTTCTTCAGTAATGTGAGGCATGAAAGGATGCAGTAATTTTAAAATTCCTTCCAGTACATAGCCTAAAATTTGTTGTGCTACCTGGCGCGATGCGGGATCTGCATCTTTTTGTAACCGGGATTTCACCAATTCAATATACCAGTCACAGAAATCACCCCAAATAAATTCATACAGACCTTTGGCGGCTTCTCCTAAACCGTAGTTATCAATATAATTACTCGTTTGGTTGATAACTTGATGATAACGGGAAATTATCCAGGTGTCGCTTAATTCTGTGGCAATTGGTTGACCTAATTGTTGCGGCGTTTGTCCATCCAAATTCATCATTACAAATCGGGCTGCATTCCACAACTTATTGGCAAAGTTGCGCGAAGCTTCCACCGATGCAGACTCATCCTTTTTGCGGTCATATTCCAAGCGAATATTTTGACCCGCCCCCGCAACTTCTTTAATTAAGGTATAGCGCAGCGCATCAGTTCCATATTTGTCAATTAATAACAGTGGGTCAATACCATTACCTTTAGTCTTCGACATCTTCTGACCGTTTTCATCCAACACTAACCCGTGGATGTAAACATCATTAAATGGCATTTTCCCAGTAAAGTGTCCGGCCATCATGGTCATTCTGGCAACCCAGAAAAAGATGATATCAAAGCCAGTGACCAAAGTACTGTTAGGGTAATAAGTGGCTAAATCTTGAGTTTGTTCTGGCCAGCCCAAAGTAGAAAACGGCCAAAGTCCAGAAGAGAACCAAGTATCTAATACATCTGGGTCTTGTTCTAACTTGACATCTGCCCCAAATCGTGATTTAGCTTTTTGCAAAGCCTCATCGGCTGATTTGGCGACAATAAACGGCGTATTATCGGTAATTTGACCACCAGTTTCACTGACAGCATACCAAGCCGGAATTTGATGACCCCACCATAATTGACGAGAGATACACCAATCTTTCAACTTGACTAACCAATCACGATAAACCTTAGTCCAGCGTTGGGGGACAAACTCCGGCGTATTTTGATTGTCGAGGAATTTTAAGGCTTTATCAGCCATCGGGCGAATTTTGACAAACCACTGAGTAGATAATAATGGTTCAACTGGTACTTTACCGCGATCGCTATAAGGAACAGTATGCTTATAATCCTCCACCTTCACCAGCACACCATCGGCTTCTAAACGAGAAATGACATTTTTGCGAGCCACAAAGCGGTCTTGTCCTTGGAACTCCCCAGCGTTATCATTGAGAGTCCCGTCTTTATTCATAATATTGATTGACGGCAGATTGTGACGCTTACCCATTTCAAAGTCATTGGGATCATGGGCTGGAGTCACTTTTACACAACCAGTCCCAAATTTCGGGTCAACAAACTCATCACCAATAATCGGAATTTCCCGATTCATAATTGGCAGAGTTAAGGTTTTACCAATCAAATGTTTATATCTGTCATCATTGGGATTAACCGCCACACCTGTATCACCCAGCATAGTTTCTGGTCGAGTTGTCGCCACTTCTACAAAACCAGAATTATCACTGAGGGGATAGCGGAAATGCCAAAGATTTCCATCAACTTCTTGATTATCCACTTCCACATCAGACACCGCAGACTGAGAAGCCGGACACCAATTTACCAAATATTCGCCCCGATAAATTAGTCCTGATTCGTAGAGACTGACAAAAGCTTCCAGAACAGCTTTTGATAAACCTTCATCTAAAGTAAACCGTTCTCGTGTCCAGTCAACGGAGACACCCAGGCGTTTTAACTGATTAACAATTGTACCTTCAGAATCGGCTTTCCATTGCCAAGCCCGTTCTAAGAATTGTTCTCGTCCCAGTTCGTAGCGAGTTTTACCTTCTTTTTTGAGTTGTTTTTCCAACATCGTGTGAACGGCGATGCTGGCGTGGTCGGTTCCTGGAACCCAGAGGGCGTTACGCCCTTTCATGCGGTGATAGCGCATGAGGGTATCAATTAAGGCACTTTCAAAGGCGTGACCCATGTGTAAACTGCCGGTGACGTTGGGAGGGGGAATGACGATGCAGTAAGGTTCACCGGGGTGGTTGGGGTCAGCTTTGTAAACTTGGTTTTCTGCCCAAAATTTTTGCCATTTGGCTTCGGTGCTGAATGGTTCGTAGAGACTAGGGAGGTTGGTAATGTTTGCGGTCATGCTGGGAATACTAATTCTGGAAGGACTTTAGTAAATTTTGCCATAGGGAAGGAGTGGGTGGATGGAAACGAACCACAGAGGCGCAGAGGACACAGAGGGAAGAGTTTTGAGAGAGTTAACGGGGGAGGTGATTGGGGCTGCTATTGAGGTGCATCGGATTTTGGGGCCGGGGTTTTTGGAGCAAGTGTATAAGGAGGCGTTGATTATCGAATTGTTCAGGCGTGGGATACCTCATGAATTTGAAAAGCCTGTAACAATAAATTACAAAGAACATGAAGTAGGTACAGGGAGATTAGATTTTTTGATTGCCAATTGTCTAATTGTGGAATTGAAAGCCGTCCAAAACCTAGCCCCAATACACGAAGCCCAAGTTCTCTCCTACCTAAAAATGACCAAACACCCACTCGCCCTCCTCATCAACTTTAACGTCCCCCTCCTCAAAGACGGCATCAAACGAATTATCCTCTCCTCCTAACTCCTCCCTCTGCGCCCTCTGCGTCTCTGTGGTTCGTTAAAAACAACCCACCCCCTTCATAGCCAAAAGAGCCGAACCAAAAGCAGCCTCAGTATGCACAGAAGAAACCACAGACACCCTTAAAACACCTTCCCGAATAGCACACCAAGCACTATTCCTCGCCCCACCACCAGCCGTATAAACACGAATTAACCTATCCGCCCCCATTTCCTGCAACAAAGCATACCCACGCCCCTCAATCCTAGCCATACCTTCCAACAACCCATGCAAAAACGCTACCGGATCATCAGGACGTGGTGATAATCGTGGTAATAAATCGGGATCATTAATCGGAAAGCGATCGCCTGGCCGCAACAAGGGATAATAATCTAACTCACTGGCTTTTGTGCTATCAATCTCCTCGCTCAACCTTTCCAACTCAGCCGCACTAAAAAAATGCTTTAGCACAGCCCCCCCAGTATTAGAAGCCCCTCCAGTCAGCCACAAACTACCCAAACGATGACTATAAATACCGTATCGTGCATCCTCCACACGCGTCCGACTCAATAATTTAACTACCAACGTCGAACCCAAAGAAGTTACAGCTTCCCCTGGCGATTTAGCCCCACTAGCCAGAAAAGCCGCAATACTATCAGTTGTCCCAGCACACACCAAACAATCAGCAGGAAAATTAAACTGAGTGGCAATTTCCGGGCGTAATTTGGCTATGGGAGTACCAGGAGTTAACACTTTTGGTAACTGAATCGGTAATTGCAGTTTCTCCAGCCATGCTGGATATTTTAGCTGTTCCACGTCATAGCCCAGCTTTAAAGCATTGTGATAATCGCTAATTCCCAAATAGCCATGTAGCAGAAATCCTAACCAATCGGCTTGATGCAGAAAATATCTCGCCTGACTAAAACTAGGTTGTTGCATCATCCACAACAATTTAGCTAGGCTGGAAGTAGCACTTAATACATTATGATGGGGCGGTGCAATATTTTTCAACTGCTCCAGCACCACTGATCCCCGTGCATCGTTGTACAGTAAAGGTGTATCTACAGGCTGACCAGCAGCATCAGTCAACAAGACAGTGGATGAAGTACCATTAATAGCGATCGCCTGAATTTTTTGGCGCAATTTCTCAGGTATTTGTCCCAGCACTGCCAATAAAGCCGTTTCCCACACAGTTGCTAAGTCAGACACCGACCCATTTATCCAGGGATACTTGATTTCTACCTCAGTACCAGCCTCCTGATTAATCACCACACCCCTAACGCCAGAAGTGCCGAAATCGATCCCCAAATAAAAATCCATAGTTTTATAACTTTTTTTAATGAATAATTACTATTAGCAACTGGTTAATCACTGTTTATGTTGCATCTTGTAACAAGATATTCCACATTCTTGGCAAAACAGGGAAAAGTAGTAAACGAACGGTTCAAAATTGATTTGAAGCTCAGGAGGGTTCCAACCATGCCTATATCCGACACTCAAGTGTACATTGCTCTAGCTGTAGCCCTGATTCCAGGCATCTTGGCTTGGCGTTTAGCCACAGAACTTTATAAGTAACGCCACGTTCTGACATGGTTAGTGGGGCATATAATCGCCCCACGCTCAAATAACAATCAGGCTAGCGCCGCAGGGCGGAAGTCAAAAGTCAAAAGGCTTTTATTTGGGGACTTTCAGGGTCAAAAGTCACAAAGCTTTTATTTTGGGATTTGGAAATTTTTGAAATCGTCCGCCTATTTATGCCTGGCGGTGATAGCCCTGGTTGTTGTCTTTATGCAAATCGCTGATTTTATAGCGCTACGTATACACGTTAGGACATTTTTGATTACTGAAAGCCTTGATGTAGGGGCGGGTTTATTAAAATTATTATTAGTAATTGAGCATATCTGTAAACCCGCCCCTACTTGGTTTCTACTCAGCACTCAGCACTCAGCACTCAGCACTCAGCACTTTCTTCACTGTGCCATAACAGACGAAAACATGGCAATTTGAAATATTTTGTGGGTACAATGGGACACATGAGAATTTTCCAGACAGAGAAAAACCTGGGAGTTATTCATCAGCAATTGACATAATCTTTTAAAAGAATAATAATCTGGCAAACCGGGTACTGGTGGCTGGATGCCAAAAGCTTTTGAATAGGAGCTACTTAGGTAGGTTTAGTTACTATTTAACTTCTAATATACGTGTAGCAATTGGGTAAAAATGAAGTAATATGACAGCTAAATCAATTCTTTATCAGTGCCAGTGTGCTTTCTACCATGTTGCCATTTAATCAGTAAGGTTCTTTTAGCATAATGAACGCGAGTCAACCGTCTAGACCACCGCTACAACCTATACAACAACGCCGGGCTGTTCCTAGACCCAAACGGCATCTTCGTCAACGTTCCTACCAGCTTCTGGCCCTGGAAACCACAGCAAAAATAGCGGTTAACTTGGCAATTTCTACAGCAGCAGTATCTGCCTTGGTGCAACTTGTGTCTGCTCATTGGACACAGCAAGACAGACTAAGAGAAGTCCGTACAGAAGTCAAGCTGATGGAAGAACGTGTTGAGACTTTACAGAACGAATTTAAGCGCAGTTTCGATCCCCATCAAGCTCATAGTATTAGGCAACAGCAAGCCTATAGATTTGATCCTAATCAACTTCCAGTAGTATTCGTGAATCGAGATGGTAAGGAAGTGGAAGCATTAAAGTTATTACCCTAAGATTAATATTCAAAATATATTATTTATAAAAGACTCAAGTGATCCGCAACAGAGGGGTAACTCAATTTTGGATTTTGGATTCACGTTAGCGAAGCATACGCAGCGCAGCGAATATTTTGGCTTAACCTCTCCTGATCAAGAAGAGGCTTAAACATTGAAAACTTTTTGTTTTTCTTCTTCGTGAACACAGAGGCTTGAGACCAAATATTTTAGATTTCAGCTTTGCATTTCATCCAAAATCTAAAATCTCTTCGGTCAAGGCGCTGGGAGGCGGCGTGGTGCAAAATGCCTGTGGAGACAGGGACGACTTCAACCTGCCTCATAACATCCTGTCAATAGTCAGGTAACAATAGCTCGTTTAACCAATTTTCCAGTTGTAAATGCAATCGGTAACCAGACATCGACATATTGCTTTGGCGATCTAGTCCGGGTAGATGAGTCAGGGCGCGACGATAATCCGCGATCGCACAATTCCAATCACCCCATAGATGATAAGTTCTGCCTCTTTCTGCCCAAATATGACCTTCTAATTGCCCAAAAAGCATTGCTACCTCAAAAGTCTCAATCGCCTCTTCGTATTGTGCCAAATCACGCAAGGTAATTCCTCTGTTAATCCGCGCCCGGACATAACTAGGATTTAAATCAATCGCTTGGTCGTAGTCACTCAGTGCTGCGGCAAATTCTGCACCTGCTGCATGGTAATTACCTCGATTATTGTAAGCACTAGCTAAATTGGGATTTAATTGCAGTGCTGTATTGTAATCACCCAAAGCTTTTGGCATTTCGCCACTTTGAAAATAAATTAATCCCCGGTTGTTGTAATCAACAGAATTTTGTGGATGGCGATGAATTAACTCTGTTAGTAAGGCGATCGCCTCAGTATAATTACCTTTTTTGGCTGAACTCAAAGCGCAAGAGCGCAAGTCATCGTCCCCTAAAACAGATTCACCGTTACCGTTACGCTCCTGCTCATTAGCATAAAAAGTGCTATTTGACACAAAATTGTATTTATGATTTTGGTGGTTACCAGAAGCTAAAAATGAATGACTATTCATATTGTATTGCCTGAGCTACTTGCTCTTTCCAATCAAATTACAGTTTTCATCGTGATAGTAGTTGCACCCCTGTGTCAGTTAGTTATGTGTCTATAATTACTTTCATATCAGGATCAAGGCTGAATTTAAGCTCCTACAATAAATATGTAGAAGACTTCACCTCACTTAAACAATTAATGCTCAAACCTAATAATTAATACGTCACCCATAAGTTAAATTCCAGAAAGAATAAATATCAATCTTCAAGACGAAGCAAGTAGTCAGAGCAACAAATTGGTAAAATGCCAACAAGACTGTGATTTAGCTGATTACCCAGCAGCCTCAAGTAAGTCCCAGGTCTACAGCGACGGCAGAGGATAGCTGGGAAGCGCCCATCAATTTTAAATATTGAGCAATTTTTTTATGACAACATCCATTTCCTATCCAGATGCACCTGATTTAGCTGCTGACGATTATATAGTTATAGGTCTATCAACCTGTTTCATCAAAGAAGACGGGGAAGTTTATCAAGTTGAAGTTGTAGAACCCATTCCTTCTGCGGCTTTAGAAGCCTTGTTAAAGGGTATTCCCACCTCTTATAAATTGGCTTGTGCAACCACTTTAGGATCTGTCCTAGATGGCGATACACCTTTATTACCAGAGGGCTTTCCTGATTCGAGTCAGTTTGGAGAAGAATTTGCCTTCCGAGTATTTGCAGCAGCTCGCACCTACAAGCGTCGGGAAACTGCCAAGTCTCTCATTCCCCTAGGTACAACCTACACAGATTTTCAATATTCCACTGAGCGGAAGCGGGTACTCAATGCTGCTAGAGTTGTCAATAAAGAAGACAACGTGAAACAGCATTCCCACACTCACAAAGTTCTTTAATCTCAAGTAATTATGTTGAAACTTTACGGCGGCGCTCGTAGTCGAGCCTCAATTGTCCAGTGGTATCTGGAAGAACTGGGCGTTGGCTATGAATTTGTGATGTTGGATATGCAGGCGGGCGAACACAAGCAGCCTGAATACCTGAAGATTAATCCAATGGCTAAAGTTCCAGCAATTGTGGATGGTGAGTTCCAGCTTTGGGAATCAGGGGCAATTTTAATGTATCTGGCCGATAAATACGGCAAAACCCCACTTTCACCAGAACAGAGGGGTATATTTTCCCAGTGGGTCTTATTTGGCAATTCTACCCTGGCTACGGGCATTTTTGTGGAAGCAAATCGAGACAAAGAAATGCCCCGTTTGTTAACTCCCTTAAATGAGATTTTTGAACGACAATCTTTTTTACTGGGTGAAGAATTCACTGTTGCTGATGTAGCTGTGGGGTCTATCCTGGCTTACATCCCCATCATGCTCAAATTAGACTTGAGCGACTATCCAGGCGTGTTGAACTATATCAAGCGAATGTCTGAACGTCCAGCGTTTCAAAAAAGCATTGGCGGACAGCCTTAATTAATTGCAGTAGTGTAGGGTAGATTTTTTCTACCCTATAAACTTTTTAACGGTAATTAGTGAATTG
>PWQB01000308.1 GCA_003556955.1 Nostocaceae cyanobacterium CSSed10_463m | reverse complement strand
CGAACAATGCTGCTATCCAGGAAAACTAAACTCAATCTTACAGATGCCCAAAAGCAATTAATGAGTAAACACGCGGGTATATCCAGGTTTACTTACAATTGGGGTTTAGCTACCTGGACAGACTTCCACGATCTGTTAAATCCCGCTATCAAAGCAATAATCAGGAAAACTATTAAGAGATATTAAGTTAGATAATAATTTTTGCTAATTTAGGTTGATTTATCACTGGTAATTATTAAATACTGGATACAGTAGCAAGTTCACTGCCAATTTTAGATTTACCAACATAAGCTAATGGCATAGCCCTACAACTCCACAGGATAGCCAAGGGTGTAATTAGTTACACTCAATCAACCAAAGTTGTTATGACGAAATCTATGGAAGCTTTATTTTGTTTGTCGCCACGCTATCGCCTTGATGACGAATCACCTTGGCTAAAGGGTATCGATCCCAGTCGTCATTACTGGATTACAGTGAATGGAGACAATAATTTCACAATAGCTATACCTGGATTGGTAGTTTCTTCCATGAGTGAACTCAAGGAAGCTATCTGCCAATTTCGTTCTTTACAGCCTGGGGAAAAAATGACTGTGAACAGAATTGCCAGTGATTGCACGATTCACTGTGTCAGTCCTAATTGTTATGCTGTGGAAGAAGAAATTAATGATGCTCTGGTTTGGCATCTATTTGACCAAGAAACTTTAGATAGTTTACTCATGACAGCACACCCAGACTGGCAATGTGCGCCATCCGATATTGATTTAGGTCGGAAGTTGTTAATGCGCTCTTTGCAGCAAACGGCTGTTACCAAAAAATAATTACAATCTAGGTTTGAGCTATCCTAAGTTGACAATTAAATAGACATACTTATACACTTATAGACAAATATCTAAGTGTATTTATGTTTAAACCACATGAATTTGCCGAGAAAATTGGAGTTTCTGTTAAAACACTACAAAGATGGGACAATTCTGGAAAATTACCAGCAAAAAGAACAGCTAATCTTCCCGACGTAGAGCCAGTAACTCTTGGGGAGAAGCCAATAGTTTAATTTTAGTGGCGATAATCTGCCGTTGTTTGTTAGTGATAAATAGCCAGGTGACATTAACGCCACACCAGGAAGTTTGCGCTTTACCTGTTACCTGAAATTGAATTTGGTCATTGTCGAGAATTTCTACAATTCCTTGACGGGGATAAGCTTGAATATTTTCAGCTTCTTGTTGTAAATAGAGTGCGATCGCCTCTCGTCCCACGATACCAGATTCAAAGGGCGGATACATCACGCCATTATCGGCAAATAGGGCAGACGTTGCTTGAAATTCTCCGGCGTTGAGAGTTTCAAAGTAACGCAGGATAGTGGGTTCAGAGATTCCCGAAATTTGTAATTCTTCTGTGATTGTAGCAGCAGCTTTTTTCTGAGTTGTCTGTGTATATTCAGCAGCTGTCATATTATATTTACCTTAATTACGCTCGCTGAAATTAATTGAAGCTTAAAAATAGAATCAAAAAAAGATGCTACAGAAATATATTGCCAAAAGTGCGAATATTTCTGCTCTCTAGAAACACATTTTATAACCCTTATATAGCAAGGCTTTGAGCCAAACAAGAAAAATGTGTTTGTTTCATTTTTGGCGAGGGGATTTCATACTTTTGACCCTTCGACTGCGCTCAGGGTAAACTTTTGATTTCCCCTCTTGAGTCGCTCCTATCTTGCACCACTCAATTTCGTAGTTATGGGAAATGGTGCAAGATGTGAAAATACCTAATAAAATTATTCAGCAAAGGGATCAACGCCCATATCAGCCACTACCTTACGAAGTACAGAGATTTGCTGACCAAAATCTAATGCTTTAATAGCTTCTAGCACCTGCACACCATCACGAGAAAATTCATAGCCAGCTGGCATGGGTACAACCAGGTGTTTTACCATCAATTCTGATAGCTCGTACCAGAAAGCCAATTTTGTGTTATTGCTGAGGAGTCCGTAGGAACGGGAAATTTGAGTATTTTTCTGATTAGCTAAGTCACGCATGACATTTAACTGCTCTGCGTGAGACATTTGTTTGATTTGAGTCAGCAGTCCTTCGGCTAGCTGTAAACGAGCCGCACCTGTGGCGGCTGGTGTGATGGAACGTCCCATTTCTGTATAGGCATACCATAGCACTGCTAGCTGGTCATCCGCGCTCAGGCTTTGGAATACAGCAGTGGTGGCACTAATAGCATCACCAGGCTGAGAACCATAATTTAAAGCGTTAGATAAGCGGGTTGAAGCTGAATCAGAAGTGAATGTCATGATTTCACCACAGGTGGTTAGTTGAAGTACGCAGGTAATTTAGTGGGAGGTTGACTTTACCTCTCTATTTACATATTGCATCATTTCTTAACAAAAAGCAAATAAATATTACCAATAGCTGGGCTAGCAAATATTTAACACAGGTTTAAACCGTGTCTACTTTGAGAACTGTAGGTTTTAGTCAAGATGGTGAGATTGCTTCCTTACGTCGCAATGACAAAAACTCCACTTTTCATGATGTTTAAACCGTGTCTACTT
>PWQB01000105.1 GCA_003556955.1 Nostocaceae cyanobacterium CSSed10_463m | reverse complement strand
CTAATTCACCCTGTGCTTCGCTTGCTACCGGATCTTGAATATCTGGTACTGGAGGCAATTCTTGTGCAGATGTTTGATTTTTCACCCCGTTTGACTGTGCCATTAATACTTCCTCAAATAATTTTCCCAGTGTATCGCTGATTTCATCTGCCCGAAGAGATTATTATGATAATTTTTAAGTGCTGGCTGCTTCCTCGAAGCAGAATAATTAAGAATATATTACTAAAAAGCAAAAACCACCCATGCCTAAAAACTGGACTATTCAAGTAGACAACTATTTCAACGCCAACCCCACTTGCATCATCGCCACCGCCTATGTCAAGACATTCCCCACAGACTTACCCCTAGAACCCAACATCCGGGAACCCAACCGCAGAAGTGCAACTTACAGGCAAATCTTAGATTCTGTGACAACTCAACCCGCCAAATTCTTCGAGCGTCACAGTGGTATAGTCCTCTGTGCCAACAAGGTTAAACCCAACAAAAACAAAACCGAACTGCAACTAGAGATGCTGGAAGCTTCCGAAGGTGGTAGCGATGGTATCATCAATGGCGGACACACAGTTTTAGCTTTTGAGCAAGCGAGGACTTATAACTACGACCTCAGCCTGGCCAAAGTCAAAGTTACCATCCACATTGGTTTAAATGAAGCAGAAGCTAAAGATATTGCTCTGGCTTCTAACACTACCTCCCCAGTGGATTCTCGTTCCAAAGTTAACGCCAGGGGTGATTATGAATTCATTAAGCAGCATTTAGCCGAGTTAGAAAGAACAGAAGATAGAAAATTTAGAATCGCTTATTACCAGAACCAAAGCGGCGCTCCTAGAAATGCCCAATGTAATATTAATCACCTATTCAAGTTAATGAACTGCCTGGACAGAAACAGGTATAACCCAGATGGGAATAAAAGAACCAAGCACCCCACAGGTACGAGTACCCCCAGTCAGATTACAGACACTGAGAGGGCAAGATTGACTAAGTTACTGCCTCTGCTGACTAACGCGCTGTGGATTGAGCAAAGACTGTATGAAATCATCCAAGAACATATCAGCAACCCCAGAAGAAAGGGTGTTAATGACTTAGCATCAATCGATACACGCAAAAATACCCTACTGCCCGATAGTAAATATTCCTTTGGATTTGGTGCGCCAACCGACCTGGCATTACCAATAATTGCGTCTTATCGGGTATTTCTGGATGAAAATTATAACTGGATTATTCCTTTCGAGGAGTTGGCTGAGAAATTCCTGCAACACTTATGGACTAATTATTACCGGAAATACTTGATATCAGAGAAAACCGCCGGAAATACGGTAGGAACTAAAATCTGCCGCAACTCAGAGATTTGGGAAAGTTTGTACATTTCCGCCCAAAGTTATCTGAATCAGCATCTGATGAAAATGGTTAATTCCACTAAGTCTGATGAATTAGTGCTAAATCGCAGTTGAACGCATCGAGGCAATCCCTATGGCTAACCATCGGGATTCCCTTGTTAGTTATATAATAACTTGGCAGAGGCAGTCAGCTTAAATTCTCTGCTGTGATATAGGTAACGGCTAAAGGCGTTAATTTTCTTTCTAATGCAGTAATAATAGCATGATCAAGATGTGACCAAACTCGCTTTTGACCAAAGACACAAGGCTGCAAAATTCCCCAAAGTTGACCATCTTGGCACAAGTGAGCATGAATCAGCGCTTGATGTCCAAAGTTCTGGCGCTCAAATTCTTTATTTACAACTGTTGGGCTTGCCATTTCCACATCTTCAACATAAACAGAAGCTTCAGTTCGCAGTGCAGCAGCAAATAAAGGGTCTTCTTGGGTTAATGATGCTGGTTCTAATTTCCATTCTGAGTCTGTAATCTCTGGAATATCTTGATTTTTCCGCCACCAGTACGCAATTTTACCAAACTGAGTTTGAGGATTTCTTAAATAAAGGAAACAGCGTTCGCATTGTAACGCCTCTCCAATTGCTGGAAGTATTGCAGAGAAAATAGAATCTGGCTCAGTATTTTTATCTAAAATACTTTTTATGGTTTCTGGCAAGGCTAAGTTAGTCATCTATAGAATTTTTGAGCCGATAATACCAATAAATACAGCAAGACCTAGCGCTCTGCGAAAATAATTAACGCCTTGAAATAATTCCATCCATGCCCAAGTAAATAAGGAACCATTTGCTACTACATCTAACACTGTATTGATTTTGCCACTTGTAAAAACCAGAGTAAGTAAACTAGCTACTATCCACACAATAAGCGGTAGGTTTGGCATCTGAGCTAAAACAATTTCGCCATTGCTGTCGCGGAAGGTTTTATCGACTAATGTAGTTTCCATCATTTTTAATTGCAATTGTTTAATATATTGAAACATTCAGATAAATCTCTTTCCTAGCATCTAATTGCTGAGATTAGATATGTAAAGCATATTCATATATGACTATATTGAAAGGCAGAATCATACGGAATCCGCCAATATATCTGTTCTGGGATGAATGCAATTTGGCTCTCCTTCTAAAGATAGAGCAATTGCTAGGGCGCAATGCTGGAGGCGACTCT
>PWQB01000058.1 GCA_003556955.1 Nostocaceae cyanobacterium CSSed10_463m | reverse complement strand
GCTAACTAATGTATCCTGACATCTTGCACTTAGTAGAGACATTGCATACAACGTCTCTACACAGTCTCTACACAGGCGAAACCCACCTACTTGGGTTCAAAGGGCGTGTTTTTCCCTGAGTCCGCGTAGGCGGACTTTGTTTGTGTAGCTGCGATTTTAATCGCTGCGATTTTAATCGCCACGGATGCTTATTATTACACAATTTTATGATGGTTTTTCACTGCTGCATATTTTGCACAAACAATGTAATGATAATTCATAAATTTAGCGACAAAAGTTCACTAATTTATGATTCTTAATCACTTATAGATGTGATTATGTAGCAGTAATTAATCAGGAGTTAATTACCAGATTTAGCGGTAATTTTCTCTAACAAATCACTAACTTGGGCAGCCCTTTGAGGTTGGCGCTGTTTTTGTAATAAACTTTGGGCTTGTTGAAGATAATTTGTGGCTGTATCTAGCTGATTTTCTGCCATCAACATATTCGCTAAACGCAAGTAAGCATCAGGATTTTTGGGACTGCTGCGAATTACTTCTTGGTATAGTGCTGTTGCTTCTTCTGGTTGACCTTTTTCTTTTAAAATGTCCCCCAATAATAAGCGCACGACATCATTAGTAGAATTGAGAGAAATAACTTTCCGTAAGGCTGCTTCTGCACCTTGATAGTCTTTTTGTTGATATAGTTCTACCCCTTTTTGGAATGCGTTGGAAGTAATCAAAGTTTTCCAAGAAAAATAACTCAGAATCATGATAGCCAACACAACTGCACCAATGGCGAAAATATCAGGTATTGCTAAATTTTCTAACATGGTTTTAAGCTAAAATACAGGCAATGGGAAAGATAATATATTCCAGGTAAAAGAGTTTCCAAATAAATTGGTAGAATTGGGCGATCGCTTGTTTATCTTCTAAATTTACTCCTAAACTTCGCATCCACATAGCCGCCAGGACTACTAAATGAGTAGTCACTAAAAATATTGGGTTAATGTCAGGGAAGCGCAACACACCAATGACAATGATACCGACATAGCAAACAGTTAACACCCACAGCGCCAAGTTAAATACTGCTTGTGGTCCGAGTTGAATGGTGAAAGTAGTGATATTGTAAAGGCGATCGCCTTCCATATCCGGTATATCTTTAAAGATAGCGATCGCAAAAGTAAACACCAAAATAAATATTGTCAGTACCCACACCGCCGGCGCAATAGTTGGGGTTTGTCCTAAAGCCCAATTAAAATGCAGAAATAGCCCCAAATTAACAATAGTTCCCCGCACCGAAAAAATACACAAAGCCGCCCAAAAAGGAAATTGTTTCAAGCGAATGGGTGGTAAAGAATAAGCCGTACCAATGGCTAAACTAAGCGCTACCATTCCCAACAAAAAAGGCCCAGTTAGTCCAGCCACCACCAAAGCCAAAATTCCCATGCTCATGACAATCAATTGTCCTTGTCGCTGGGAAAATTCACCTGATGCTAGAGGTAAATGAGGTTTATTAATTTTATCAATTTCCACATCCTCCAACTGATTCAAACCCACAATATAAACATTGCCACATAAACAAGCAATCCATGCACCCACAGCAGAAATCAACTGTTCACGAGCAAAACCAGTAGAAGAAACACCCACAGAAATCACATACAACCCCCAGACACTCAAACTTGTGCCGATAATCGTATGCGGGCGGGAAAACTTCCAAAAAGCATAAAACCAATTATTGGGAAAATTAGAAGACTGTCCAGAAACTTGACTCATAAAAATTGTAGATGAGGTAATAGCAAATCACAAAGCGGTCTATTGCCAACCGCTCAGTCCCTTTGTGTCTTTGTGTTTCCAATAACTCACTTATTTCCACACAACAAACCAAAGCGAATTAACCCAGATTCATAACCATCACGCATCAAACCCAGAGATAATGCGCCTTCAATAGTTGACCAACCCGAAGTCAGTAAACCAAAAATTGCTTGAGGAGTCAAAGCCGAATCAATGACAATATTCCAAAATGGAGCCACCGCAGTAGACCAATCAGCCGTGCGAATATTTTGTAATGGAAGTTTACGAGCGATCGCTTCATATTCCGGCAAAGAAATCACATAAGGTAGACAATATACCCGATAAATCTCCGCCAAAAGATTTAATTCATCTGGGGTTAAAGGCGAATCATCAATAGGACGATGACACCAAGTAACCAGAATCAATTTCCCACCAGGCTTTAAAACTCGATAGCACTCTTGCAGAAACTCATGTTTATTCGGCATATGTTCGCCACTTTCTAGCGACCACACCAAATCAAAAGAATCGTCAGCAAAAGGCATTGCTTGGGCATCTGTTACCTGAAAATCAGTTCTACCACTTAAACCGGCATCTTGGGCGCGTTGCTTGGCTCTAGCCGCTTGTACAGGACTCAAAGTAATTCCCGTAGCGTCACCATTCAACTTACAAGCTAAATAAAGCGAACTTCCCCCAATACCACAACCCACATCGAGAATATTTTCGGCTGTTTCCACCTCAGCCCATTGCAGCACTTCTTCGATTAAATCAATTTGCGCTTGTCG
>PWQB01000683.1 GCA_003556955.1 Nostocaceae cyanobacterium CSSed10_463m | reverse complement strand
CCTGTTTCCACCAATACTTCCAAACCTTGTTTGATTAATCGAGCAACAGTGTCAGGATTTAATGCTACACGTCGTTCACAAACTTCAATTTCTTTAGCAACCGCTATTTTCATGAAATCTCCTGGAGATAAATGCCTCTTTCTTGGGGGAATATGCAATTTTCCCTTGACTTAACTTTTAGGGCAGTAACTGTCTGCAATGGCTTTTTCTGCTAGATTCAACCTTGAACCTTGCCTTTACTACTGTTGCTTCTCCAGTCTGCCCCTCACTTTCACCCTTGCAGATGTCACACTTGCTGATAGTTACAAATAGGTTTACATACCTCTGTATGGCACATCCTAAAGTGATTACCAAATTTGTATCTTTGTCTTTAGCTTGTTTTAGGGATTGCCAACTTTTAATATTCTTTATTCACATATTTTCGTTAGCTTGATAGTTTTCTTATTATTTTTTAATGATTGCTGCTATAATAAGACACATTTATACATATTTATTTAGAAACAAAATTACATACTCAGTGTATTTCTAGTCACTGTAAATTTTACCAATTTTGTGATGAAAATGTTTGCGTAACAAAAAGTCAAAATTAGTACTGAGTAGTAGGACTATTCCTCAACTCAGGCTGATGGCACTTTTTGTTTCCATTTAACGTCAAGGTTCCGGCTGTCAGTAGTAAAGTTTAGTTACAAACTAAATTTCGGTGATCGAGATTAATAAACCATTATTTCTGGTGGAGGAAGCCCATACTATGCCAAATTTACGCGTTTTAGGTTCTAAAGGAAAATTGCCTCTGAGAGTTCTTTCGGCTTTAGCTTTGACTAGCTCTTTGCTGACTGGGTTTTCAGTGATCAATGAAGCACAAGGCTCACAGGGACTCATACTATTTGGCGGTGTCAAAAGTGAAAATCGGCTATCCCACAGATTCGATTTTGGTGGTAATGCTAATAGCTGGGATCGAGTCAGACTCAGAATCTCAGCTAGGAAAATGAATTTAGCAGCTGCTCAGTTTGCTATTAGCTACCCAGATTATTACAAAGGAACTTTCAACCCCGACAAGATTGAGGTAAAAGTTAGTGGTAAAACAGTTCCTCTGACTGAAGTGAAGTGGAACCAAGAAGCTCGCCTACTAGAAATTTTTCCTGAAGAGCCAGTACCAGCAGGAAAAGAGGTTGAGTTAGTCATCTCGGATATGCGAACCCCAACTTTTGGGGGGATGTATCATTTTAACTGCAAGATTCTCTCTCCTGGGGATGTGCCAATGCTGCGTTATATAGGAACTTGGGTTTTAAGTATCTCTTGACCGAGAAATTTTAGATTTTGGATTTTAGATTGGGAATTTTCGGTACAAGCCCCGCCCCTTCAGGACGGAATTAATCCAAAATCCTCGCTGCGCTGCGTACGCTTCGCTAACGCCAATCTAAAATCCTCAAAATTAATTTATCTTGTTTACTTATTAAATGTTATAATAGCAGATTGTAACTTTTTATGAAAATCGCCTAAGAGGAGAACGATATGAAAAGAACCCTGGGCGGCACTTGCCGTAAAAGAAAAAGAACTTCTGGGTTTCGTGCCAGAATGCAGACACCAACAGGAAGAAACGTGATCCGGGCGAGAAGAAAAAGGGGTCGTCATCGTCTGAGCGTTTAGGAAATTTCCCACAAAAAGAACAGATGTGGCTTTGCCCAAAGCAAATCGATTAAAATCTCGAAAAGATTTTCAGGCAGTTTTCCGGGAAGGAATTCGTCGTCATAGTGATCATTTCACATTGAGAGCGTTACGACCTTCTGGTTCAAAAAAGCCTTCCTTGGATACTGCTACTAGTGACAAACCACTGCCCAGTACACGATTTGGCGTTTCCATTAGCACCAAAGTCAGCAAAAGAGCAGTAATTCGTAACCGAATTAAACGCCAGATTACAGCGGCTTTGCATGGATTATTGCCAAAATTGTCCCCAGGCTGGCGGGTAGTCATCGTTGTCAAACCAACAGCAGCAGAATCTAAGTGCGTAAGCCAAGAATTTCTGCAAGAATTAGAGCAGTTGTTGGTAAAAGCAGAGGTATTTAATGGGTATTCGTGAAGAAGTTTATTATGAGGGTGGCCCCCACATCGGGGACTTAATCCTCAATATATTGATTGGACTAACTGTTGTCGGGCTACCATTGGCAGTGGGAGCAATAGTTAGAGCTTTATGGCTACGCTTTCGGATCAGCGATCGCCGGATTTCTGTGACGGGAGGTTGGAGAGGACGCGATCGCACTGACATCATCTATTCAGAAGTTGTCAAGATCGTAAAAGTTCCCCGTGGCCTTGGCTTTTGGGGAGATATGGTACTAACCCTCAGAAATGGTAGTCGCCTAGAAATGCGGGCTGTTCCCAATTTCCGTGAGACTTATGACTACATTAATGAACGAGTTATAGCTAAAAATCCCCTCTATAGCGGTGCTGCTAAGAAGTGATAGGGAGTAGGGAGTGGGGAGTAGGAAACACCGGCGAAAGGGAAAATAAAAAAAATAGCACTTATTCACTCTACTTACAGTACTATTCTTTTCTCCCCT
>PWQB01000364.1 GCA_003556955.1 Nostocaceae cyanobacterium CSSed10_463m | reverse complement strand
TTCTCCAGGGTGAATAGGTGGACGTGCCATATAATTCTCCTTTAGTGATAATCTACGATTTCAATGTTGAAGGGTGTAGGAGAATCATCAAGTTATGGGTTACGTAACTTGTAACTCATACAATCATAATAAGGGATAAATATTTGTTTTGCTGCACAAATTTAGCCTAGATAATCCACCTGACTTTTAACGTTATGTGGAACAGCTAACGCGAAACCTAACCCCCTAACCCCCTTCCCTACGAGGGAAGGGGGAAAATTTAAAGCCTCTATCCTTGCAGGAGAGGAATGGAAGCGGGGTTTTCCAGATTTCCTAAAACTCGGCGCTTTGGGGTGTGCGGGGGAAGGGGATGACATCCCGGATATTTCCCATACCTGTCATAAATTGCACGAGTCTTTCAAAACCTAAACCGAAACCTGCATGGGGAACTGTACTATAACGGCGTAAATCAAGATACCACCATAAATCTTCTGGTTGCATTCCTTGGGCTAAAATTCGCCGTTCTAATACATCTAATCTTTCTTCTCTTTGCGAACCACCAATAATTTCGCCAATTTTAGGTGCAAGAATATCCATTGCGCGGACGGTTTTTTCATCTGGGTTTAACCGAATATAAAAGGCTTTGATTTCGGCGGGATAGTCTGTAACAATTACAGGTTTTTTAAACAGTTGTTCGGCTAAATAGCGTTCGTGTTCTGATTGTAAGTCTAAGCCCCAATTAACGGGATATTCAAATTTGACATCGGCTGTTTCTAATAATTTGATGGCTTCTGTATATGTTAAGCGCTCAAATTGATTGTTAATAATATTGTCGGCGGTGGCTAAAACTGTATTATCAATACGCTGATTGAAAAATTCCATGTCTTCGGGACATTTTTCTAAGACATATTGAAAAACGTGTTTCAAAAAGGCTTCGGCTAAGTCCATGTTTCCTTCTAAGTCACAGAAGGCTATTTCTGGTTCTACCATCCAAAATTCTGCGAGGTGGCGCGAGGTGTTGGAATTTTCGGCGCGGAAGGTGGGGCCAAAGGTGTAGACGTTAGAAAAGGCCATGGCCATGACTTCGGCTTCTAACTGTCCGCTAACTGTTAAATATGTGGGTTTACCAAAAAAGTCTTGTGTATAATCTATTGCTTGGTTGTCTGTGCGGGGAATGTTTTTCAGGTCAAGACTGGTAACGCTGAATAGTTCTCCTGCGCCTTCGCAGTCGTTAGCTGTAATTACGGGTGTATGTACCCATAAAAAACCTCTTTGTTGAAAAAATTCGTGAATGGCCGCAGAACAGGCGTTTCTGACTCGGAATACTGCACCAAAGGAATTTGTGCGCGATCGCAAATGTCCAATTGTGCGTAAAAATTCAAAAGAGTGGCGTTTCTTCTGTAAAGGATAGGTTTCGGGATCAGCTTCACCGTAGACTTTCACGGCTTCGGCTTGTAATTCAATGCGCTGTCCTTTACCTTGAGAAGCCACTAACCGCCCACTGACTTCTACAGCTGCACCGGTATTCAGTTTTTTAATAATAGCTTCGTAGTCTGGTAAATCTTGATTGATGACGGCTTGCAAATTAGCTAATGATGAGCCGTCATTGACTTCTATAAAAGCAAATCCTTTTAACTCGCGTTTGGTTCTTACCCAACCTTGAACTACTAAAGAATCATCAGGTTGACCACTCCGCAATACTTCTGCAATTCTTTGATTTGGCATATTATATAAATGGCTTTTTGTCAACTAATATAAGACAGTTATTAATCAATATTAACATTTAACTTGAACCCAGAGGGTAAATCGGGATTAACCGGCATAAGATTTTAAGATCCAGCCTATGATAACTCCCATTCCTCCAAAGCGGACGACTTGCCAAAAGGGTTTTTTGAGACTGCGCCAAGAAAATAACTGGCTTTCTAAGTTAAGTTCTAGGGCTTCTAATTGCTGTTGAATTTGTTTTAATTCGGCTTTGATTTCTGGGGTCTTGTGTTTATTTTGTTGCAATTCGTCGCGACGCTGTTGCCATTGTGCCTTTTTTTGGCGATCGCTTTGTACTTGATTGTAACGTTCTTTTAAGGCAATCAGGGCTGATTCGACATCTTGCAATTCTTGTTCAAAATTCGGTTCTTGATTTTCCCCTGATGACTCTGATTGTGGAGGCGGCTTCATTTTTCAGTAGTAAACTATGATTAGATGCGATTAATACTCAAAATTTTAACCTTGATTTCAAACTGGGCAATAAAAATTATGTCTCAACCAACTCAACTACCTAAAACCAGTGAATTACAGGAATTTACCACTGTAGAATTAGCCCAAGCTTTAATGGAAAGGCTGAGTATTTCACCTGAAGATTGGCATCGTCTCAAGTCTAACCGCAATTCTCGCGCTAGTGAGCAAGCAGCCGCAGCTGTTTTATATCTTGTCCAAAATCAGCCCCAAGAAGCCATGATTAGATTACAACAAGCGGTGGGTTGGTTAGACCGCTCAATTTCCGCCCCTCCTTGTCCCACTCACGGAAAGAAAGAGTAGGGACTGGTCATTGGTCATTGGTCATTGGTCATTGGTCATTGGT
>PWQB01000644.1 GCA_003556955.1 Nostocaceae cyanobacterium CSSed10_463m | reverse complement strand
CCAACGACTTAATCGCCGCCAACCGCCGATTAATTGTTGCCTCCCGCACCCCAGAAGCAATCAATTTCGCCTTATACTTCAACACCACCATCACCGCTTGCTCTCGCTGCAAGTGCAAAAACTCCAGCACGCTATCACTACTGGGCGGTAAGCCCGTCATTTTCCCGAAAAAATCTTTTAAATCCTTTTCATAAGCCCTGCGAGTATTGGGGTTGCGCTTATCTGCCAACAGCTGCGCCAACACATCCGGGTCTTTGTCAAGCTGCGCCTCAAAATACCGAGTGATTGGCGCATCCAAGCACGCCTCTAACTCCGCAAAAATCATCTCCCCGCCCCGCGACTCATTAGGCATAAGTGCTTACTAGCTCGTTATCGATAATATGTCTTTCCAATAACGTCTATCATTACATACAATGTTTTTGCCTGAACGTTTACACAAGATATGACAATAGCCACTTGTTGCGGAAGTCACTAAGTATCATCAGCGCTGTGTTAGTCTGTAAAATTGCTGCTTTGATAGATATCGAATTTGATTCAGTTTTGGTAGCACAAGAATACTGGGGATTCTGCCCCAAAGCGATGCCTGCGGTTCTTGCTAGCCAACACCCAAAAACTGCTGCCGTCTGATTTAAGGCGTTTGTTCTATCAAAGTCTTAAGCCTCATCAGCAGATTGCAAGACAATTGCATACAACTTTTGGCTAACCCGAAAGTCAGCAGTAGCAATTAACTGATCAATTAATGGTTTAATAGCTGGAATTAGCCCTTGTTTTTTGGCTTGTAGCAAGACTCCCAACAGACCCGTTACATTTAGTCCATAACTTGTAGCGACTGTTCGCCCTCGGCGTTCGTCCATTAATAGCAAGTCAGCTTTCAGTTCTTTGGATAAAATAATTGCTTCGGCTTCTCCTAAGTCAATATTGTTCTGATTTTCCTGAATTTCTGTAACTTGTTGAGAATTAACAACAGCTATCGTCTGAATCCAAGATAGCTGTTGTACTTCTACTGCCCCAGGGACAACTTTATCTACACCTACCATCTCGTTATAAACGGCTTGGGGAATGATAACGCGACTATACAACTGACGCAGTAAATCTAATTGACCAATCGCTGCCAAGTTTGTGATCGGTGATGTGTCGCTAACTATAATCACAACAAGCCCATTGATTGCAGTGTCCGCACATCGGATTGGAAGTCTTCTACATCATAGTTGATGTGTAAACCGCGTTTAGCCAGTTCATGCTGGAATTCAATTACTGTGATTCCTGTCCAGGCTCGAACTTTGCCACTGCTAATTTTACCTTGCTCATAAAGCAAGATGCCAATTTCTAATTTCAGTTCATCCTCAGTCATGTTTGATGCTCGGAGGATGTCATCGGGAATTATGACGCTCATAAGGGAAAACTCCAATTCATAGTTTATTCTAATTCTTCTTAATCGCTTATTTTTCAGCTAACTGATAAATTCTTGTCCAGGTCGCACGCTTTAAACTTGTCCACAAATCATCCGTGATTGAATATTCAAACTTTCAGCTTTTTGCGTACCTGAAATTGCAAAATTGGGGCGACGGTGTAGTATTTCTGGTGCGTTGAGTGTCCGATGTCTACCAGAAAGCCCCCAAAGCTATCACTCACAGATAATTCTCACGCCGAAACACAAACAAATTCCCAGTTGCACCTCGCCCTACTCTCATTTCTTCGTCTAAGTAAGAAGTTATCCACAGTGCCTCATTCCGCAGAATTTCCAGGACTGGGATTTTCAAAAGAGGTAAATTCCAACCCGACAACCCCAGGGGTTTTGTAGCTTGCACAGAAAATGAGCTAAAGCTAACTTTGGCGGTTTGCTCATCGGTCGCCCACATCCAAAGTCCATCGGCTTGCACTTTCCACTCCCCTAGCAGTGGGAAGTCAAAAATGGCACTGTTAGAAGCTAAGATTTTTCCGGCATCGCCTGCAACCAACTTTTGCCACACCCGTTTTATTTTAATTCCTCCCCCAAAATTTGGCAGTGATGCCAGGGGACGTGTAACTACTGTCCCCCTGGAGGCGTAGATCAATTGCCAGTCACCAAATAGGGAAGGGAGATGCTGGGGACTAAGTGGGTGTTCTGTGGGATTGATTCTCTCCAAATGCCGAACAATTTCATCTATTGATTCTTCTGTCGATGGAAATAAGGCTTGCTGCAACCCTAATGCTTCTACTCGTTGCAGTAGTTCGGTTTTTAAGGAAAGTCTTGTTGCGTCATCCTTGATCATGTGTCAACTTAAGTTTTTAGGTATTCAAGTTTTTAGGTATTCAAGTTTTTAGGTATTCAAGTTTTTAAGTACGCAAAAACTCAAATACGCGATTTCAGCCACTCGTCTAGAAGTTCTTGAATTAACTCGCTAAACTCCCGCTTTTGACCGTTTTGACTTTCTTTAAGTAGTTCAATTTTGACTGCTGTGTGTGTGTCCTTGCGGATGTAAGCAGTCACCTGTTCGTAATTGGAGTCAGAGCGTTTGCCTTTGGGTCGTCCCCGTTTTGGTTCATTTTGAGGTTCAGGAACTGTTTCGGGCTGTAACTTTGG
>PWQB01000351.1 GCA_003556955.1 Nostocaceae cyanobacterium CSSed10_463m | reverse complement strand
ATAAAAAAGAAATTAGGAATACAACACCAATATATTCTGCAACGATGGCAATTCTATCTTGGCGGCGGTACAAAATGACGACTATCGAAAAGCAAATGATGCTTTGGGCAAAATTGGTAATCGTGATCCCAAATGTAAATAACCCGGTTAAAACCCAATATTCAGTGTACAGTTTTTTGTCTCTTAAACAAATAAAGAATAATATATGGGTGGCAATAATGCTAGCAGCAGCAAAGGCATAGGTTTCTGGTATCATTCCAAAAGCTAACTGACTCATGCTGAAACCAAATACTAGCGTTAACAGGGTAGCATCAATAAATTTACCCAGCACCAAGCGAAAGAAAATAAAGGCTAAGAAAACTCCAAGACTGGCAAAAAAGGAATTGAGAAGGATAACAGTGACGACTTTAGATGAGATTAATTGATGCAGACCTGAGCCAATAAAATTGATAAACAGCAGAATTAAGGGATGAGATCCCTTGTGATTAAGATTCCATTCCATAGATGACCAACCGTTGATCTGCTCACCAATATCTGCTCCAAAGTAGTCAAATGTGTTGAAATAGGGGGATATTTGTAGACCCAGTATCACATAAAGCACAAAAAAAGTTACCGGCATACAGATTGTGGCGATGATTAACTTCCAATCTCGATCTAGAATTAAATTTTTTCTTACCCCCTCTATAAACTGCTGAGAAAAGTTAGCGAAATTAAAATTATTTTTGATTCGCCGGAAATATTTCACCGATGAAACAGCACCTATTAGGGAGAAATATCCTAAGAGGTGAAAGGCAATAAAGAATTTGATGTATCTGAGAATATAAAAGTCTAGGGGATTTTCTGCACGACCTGAGAGGGGTTTAATAAACAAGAATGATTCGCCTGAATATAACCTGGTAATAATGGGATTTGCAACTAACAAAGAGAAAAGTAAATTAAATATAACTACGGCTAAAGCAGCCATAAGTATCTTGTTTCTTTGACTTAGGAATCTAAAAGATTGTTGTAATTGCATAACTAAAACTGATTAATTTGAATATACAGATGACACAGATTTGTTCAAGATTTAGTTAAAGCGATCGCCCAAATTCCACTTAACACTAAACCCACTCCTATCCATTGGGAAATTAATACTTTTTCCCGCAGAACTATAGCCCCAGATATGACGGTGACGACAATTGTTAATCCTATAACTATGGGATAAACAACAGATAAATTCATCTTGCCTAAAACTAAGATATAAAAAATTGTACTTAAGCCGTAACTACAAATTCCGCCAAATAAATAAATATTTAAAGGATTTTGGCCTGCGCCTAGTTTCAAAAGCGTTTGTGCTATGGTGTTTAAGCCTACTGTAATTAAAATTAATAAACTAAATATAAATGGGTTGCCCATAATGCAATTTTTTGACCTGATTAAATAAGATATAGCAGTTCCCATGCTCGTGAGGTACAAAGTTTTTTAGTTTTAGGGAACAGGGAACAGGGAACAGGGAACAGGGAACAGGGAACAGAGAATAAATTGGCGTGTACTTCATTAGACTGCGAAAGTCTATATATGTAAGTGGCGGAAATAAAGTTAACGGAAACTTTCATAACTGACTTTATCATCAAATTCCCAAAGTTCTGCATGATTTAGATAAGGAATTTGTATCCATTTACCTGCTATTTTTTCCCACCATCGTGGCGGATGGGGTAAACTGGCAACTTGGATGGCACGACAGCCACAAAGCCAGGCTCCGATCATATCAGTATGCAGACTATCACCAATTACTACTACCGATTTGGGTGTGAGTTTCATGGAGTAAATTGCTTGACGAAATGCAGCCGGAAAGGGCTTTTTAGCTGGACTAAGTGCGGGAATATTCAATCGATGCGACCAAAATTTAACACGATATTGACGTTTGCCATTGGAGAGGATAAACAAGTTTAAGCCGGCTAATTTGGCTCTTGTCAGCCAATCTTCTGCTCCAGGCGATAGGTAGCGATCATCTTCAGAAATAATCGTGTTATCTAAATCGAGAATAATTCCTTTAATCCCAGACTTATGAATTTGCTCCAGGTCGATTTGGGCTAGTTTCTGGATGCGTCTTGGCAATATGTGGATTCTTTTTGACCTCTTACGCCAAAACAGGGGAATTTTTTTCATTGAAGATGCCTTACTCTATCAAACCTTGACTTTTCAAGAACAGAATTACAAAGCAAGTAATTACCCAACCGATAACTGTGAAGAGAATAGGTAAGTCTTTTAATAAAATTTCTTCCGGTCGTTCACTACGTCCACCTATCTCTGGAAAACTATCACTGTCGTTGGATATTTCTGGAGGATCACTCAGCAGTTGATAACGAAAAACGCCGTACAAAACAAACGGTAAAGTCAATAACATCCAAGCTGTAGATGCTCCATGCAGAGAGGGACCCGCGCTCCAAAGTGCATAGGTAACTACTGTACCAGTGGTGACGACATTTTCCATGCGACTCAGCAATGGTAGAGAATAACGCCTGAGAACAGCACGAGTTTTACCACCTTTAATTTTGGCTAACCGCAATTCTGCTTTGCGCTT
>PWQB01000820.1 GCA_003556955.1 Nostocaceae cyanobacterium CSSed10_463m | reverse complement strand
TGTTTAGCGTCATCAGTGCGGTAAACATTAATCGCCTCTTGGGTTTTATCGTAAACATACTTTTGCGTCAGTTGCAAAACTCCGATAAACTTACCATCGGCGTTATCCAAACGGATGAGGCCGCCTTCCTGGAGTGGGGAGGCTATTTCTTCTGTTACTGATAGTGTAATTGGTATTGACCATGCCAGTCCATTAGCAAGCCGCATTTCTTTGACGACACGGGTGTAGTCTGACTGGTTCATAAAACCCGTGAGTGGACTAAAACCGCCGATAGCAATCATCTCTAAATCAGAAACCGCCCGTGCATCAAGTTGCACACGGGGCAAAAAGTCGGCTTTTGAAAGAAATTCTGCCTTTTGTTCTGGTGTAGCGATACGGTTCACCAATTGTCCACCGTGGGGTGCAATGGCATCTGGATGTTGACTCAACGTAATCCCCTCTTTGATTTAACTGCAATTGTTTCAAACTATGTACTAACTTACCAAAATGCTGGTACGCAGATGACAAAGAGTTTGAGAATGACGAGATGAGGGGAGAGAGGAGAGACGCGATGAATCGCGTCTGTACAAGAGGGGATAAGTTAGGCTGAAGTTAATGTACTTTACAGGCTGTGAAATATGACGGCTGTATCCCCTGTTGTCAAACCAGTTAGCCAATTACGGTTAGCACCTGGTAGTACAGTGACTATCCAGGATGTGAGTTGGGAGGAGTTTGAGTCTATTTTAGGTGAGTTGGGCGAAAAGCGATCAGCACGAGTTGCCTATAGTCAGTCAACGTTAGAAATCATGGTTCCCCTACCTGAACACGAAAAGCCAAAGGATTTACTGTCCGATATTGTCAAAATTTTACTCGAAAACGGGCATTATCTTAAATCTGATCATAGTCCTAATTTTCCCCATATACCTTTAACGCAAATTATCCCTGCTACAGTGGAAAGGTCTTGGCAAGTGGGAACTGTGCAAGCTTTAGAGGAGTTTGCAGAACAGGTGGATAGAATTATTTTGTAATATTAATGAGACTGTAAATATTCCAACAGAAATCTTGTTCCCCTCCTCGCTTGCGGGGAGGGGCTAGGGGTGGGGTTTCATGTCCACGGTAGGTTATTGCGCGGGGGTTGGATTCTGCTTAACTAAATTGTTCAATAATCCCGCCACCTAAAACTTTATCGCCGTCATACCAGACAGCAGCTTGTCCAGGGGTGATGCTGAATTGGGGTTCATCAAACACCAAACGCACACGGGAATTTTCCAGAGGAATCACTGTGACTGGTGTGGGGTGAGAACGATAACGAATTTGCACTTCGGCGCGAATGGGTGTAGATGGTTCAGCAATAGAAACCCAATTTACTTGATTGACTGTGCATTCTGGTTGAGTTACCTTGGTGCGATCGCCTACTACCACTTTATTATTAACTGCATCTAATTCAATCACATACAGAGGTTCAGCCGCCGCAATTCCCAAACCTTTGCGCTGTCCAATGGTGTAGTGATGGACACCATCATGTTGTCCCAAAACTTTCCCAGCGACATCCACTATATCCCCTGGTTTGGGTGCAAGATATTTATCCAGAAATGCCCGCATGGAACCGTTGCTTTCCACTAAACACAAATCTTGACTTTCTGGCTTATTCGCAGTGGTTAACCCGTATTCAGCAGCAATGCGGCGGGTGTCGGCTTTGTCTAATTGTCCTAGAGGAAATACTGTTGCTTTTAGTAACTCCTGAGACAAATCATACAGAAAATAAGATTGGTCTTTGTTACGGTCAACAGCCCTTAATAATTGGTAGCGGCCAGTAGCTTCGTCATAGTTAATTTGAGCATAGTGACCAGTAGCAATGCGATCGCATTCTAATTTTTCACGCGCATACTGCACCATTGGCCCAAACTTCACCGTTTTATTACACTGAGAACAAGGCAGAGGTGTGATCCCAGAACTGTAACCAGTCACCAGGAAATCCACAATTTGGGTTTGAAACACCTCACGAATATCCACAACCTCATGGGGAACACCCAACTGTTCACAGATATCAGCCGCGTCGATCATTCCTTCAGAGCAACATTGACCCTTACCTTTCATTAGCCAAAGGGTCAAACCAATTACTTCATAGCCCTGATGATGCAGAATAGCTGCGGCGGTGGAACTGTCAACACCACCCGAAAGACCAACGACGACTTTTTTCATATATTTAAATCTTATTAAGCTATTGGCTGTTAACAGAAATCCATTCTCAACAGCTTGATGGCAAAATATTAATTTTACTTTTTACCTAGAGTTGAATCCAATCCCAGCAGCACTATAGTTGCGAGACTGTCCAATTATAGCACATATATCTTCAAAGCCTTGCTAGTCAAGCACTACAGTTCGTTAGTAAACCAACCGTAAATTTTACCCCATCTTGAATGTATTTGTTGCCACTTGAACATACTACATTTTAAGCTAACACTGTGACATGACTCCGACCTAAAGGTACGGAGCTAGTAAACTCAACGAGGTTGTCACCAACCCCGTTGGTCTTCAAAACCGTGCTTAATAGTTTCCCATTACACGGCTCCTCAATGATTCGGC
>PWQB01000755.1 GCA_003556955.1 Nostocaceae cyanobacterium CSSed10_463m | reverse complement strand
CAGTTATCAGTTATCAGTTATCAGTTATCAGTTATCAGTTATCAGTTATCAGTTATCAGTTATCAGTTATCAGTTATCAGTTATCAGTTATCAGTTATCAGTTATCACACCGATTGATACCTTGTAGCGACTAACATTAAAAGTTTCTAGATTATTCTCAAAATCTAACGCAAGATTTTTGTGGATCTAACTAGAGTTAGAGAACTAGATTTTCTCAATTGCTGACAATAAAATAATTCTGATAGCGGAACGTGGCTTTAGCCATAGGGAATTGAAATGAAACCTTTAGCAAATTTCGCTTTAGCACTCATATTGGGTACTGTTTCAGCTATGACTTTAAATCCCATGTCTGAGGCTATAGCCCAAGAAGCAGAAATGTCGTCTCCAGCCGAAACTAATATTAATCAGCAAATAGATATTCAGGGGGATATAGACATTCAAATAAACAATGAAGTAGAAATAGAATTAGAACCTGAGCAAAGTATTATTCATACACCAGCGTCTATGGAAGAAAATCCTTTAGATTAGCTGAAAAAAAATCAGTCCCAAACTCACTCTGAGGAGTGTGAGATGAATTTCTGGGCGATGACGAGTTGACCCCAAACCAAATCAAACCGTAGGCTTGACAGGGTAAGGAATCAAGGATGGATCGCCCATGTCAAAATTTAAATACTCGCTGTGACTGGGTTTTAGGCTTTTATTATGACCTAAGCACCTTAGCGGTTTCTACACCTTGTTATGATTAGGAAAAGCTATATATAATATATATCCAGAAATATGTAATCATCCAGTGATAAAATATTATTAGTAATTGCTAAAATACCCGACATAGATGAACAAAGTATTGAATGAAACCCTTTCAATGGAAATTGCCGAAAGCATAAAAAGCAAAGCCAACCAGCCATTTAATAATGCTTACAAAGCAGTGCTGGCTACAGATAAAGCCAAGTATGTCCAGGGATTTTTAGCTATCGCTCAAAAGCCTTACCAACCCATTGAATATGGTTGGATAGAATTAGCTAATATTTCGGAAAATGATTCGATTATTAGTATTATTGATCCTACTTTACCACATTTGCACAAAACCGCCCAAGAACTTTGGTATTTCGCCGCCCAAAGCTTTAGTCTCAAGCAACTGAAAGCGATTATAGAGGAATCAAAAGAAGATTATCCAGAAGATGATCCATTACCCATTTATGGTGATGCACCTTATGAGTATTACGGTGATGTCATGTTGGGTGGACAGGAATATTTAGCAGCTTATCAGGCGGCAGAGGCTAAATGTCAAGAACTCAAACAATCCCAGATTGAGTATAAATAAAGATAGATTAAGTTACATTTTAAAACCCGCATGAGTCAAACTGCCTTAAATTTGGTAGCAATATCTATATTTCTCATGACCTTCTCAGTGCTGTTGGGGCCATTAATTCATTTGTCCCCAGCTGTACCAGCACTGGCTACCTTTGCTATTTTGGGAATCGCCACTTTTGATAATTTTAGTTTGCAAGGTCAGGGAGGTACTATAATTTTAGATTGGATTGCAGGTTTTTCTCCTCAATACCGCGATCGCATTATCTACCACGAAGCCGGTCATTTTCTGATCGCGCATCTTTTAGATATTCCTGTGACTGGCTATACACTCAGTGCTTGGGAAGCTTGGAAACAAGGACAACCAGGACAAGGTGGTGTGAGTTTTGATGATGGTGAATTAGCCACTCAATTAGAACGAGGGACAATCAGCGCCCAAATTATCGACCGCTATTGTACAATGTGGATGGCGGGTATTGTGGCAGAAACTTTAGTTTTTGATCATGCTGAAGGTGGGGCTGATGATCAAAGCAAGCTAGCTAGAGTATTAGCAGGTTTAGGTTTTTCCGCAGCAGATTCTCAACAGAAACAACGGTTTCACCTTCTGCAAGCCAAAAATTTACTGCAAGAAAATTGGTCTAGTTACGAAGCTTTAGTGAAATCCATGCAACAACGCGCTTCTGTGACCGCTTGTCAGCGTGTGATTGATGATTGTGCTGCATAAATTGGGTTTCAATTCAGCATGATTATTAAGAAATGGCTTTGAGATGGGTAGCAGAGGAAGAATAGTCATCTCCCACAACTTGATTACGTCCAGCAGCTTTAGCCTGTAACAAGTATTGGTCAGCACGATGCAGGAGTTTGAAGCCATGAATATCATCTTTTGCTTGCAAACTGGCAGCACCTAAGCTAATGGTGATATTAATAGCCAGTTGACTGTTGATTGTAAACGGTTCCTCGCCAATTACGCGGTTGAGACGCTTGGCCAGCAAGAATGCTTCCTCCCCATTAGTGTTAGATAAAACTAACACAAATTCCTCTCCACCATAACGAAAGGGTGTATCTTGACACCGCAGATTATGGCGCAGACGCTTACATAGTAGTTGCAAAAGGCGATCGCCCACTAAATGCCCATAATTATCGTTCACTTTTTTAAAATAGTCTATATCTAAAATAATTAAACTCAAGGGAGTTCCTTTAGTCCGCGCTTTAATGATTTGTCTGGGTAATTCCCATTCCAAAGCCCGGCGATTATTCATCTCT
>PWQB01000564.1 GCA_003556955.1 Nostocaceae cyanobacterium CSSed10_463m | reverse complement strand
GGGACGTTTGACTGTCCCACAAGGTTAATCCCTAGAAAGATAACTGTGGAGAATGATGGCATTGGCTCCTCATTCGTAACAACAGTTTGAATCACCGTGACTTTAGTCCGGTGAGAGTCAAGGATTAATGTCTCTTCATCTGGGTTAAAAAAAAGTGATAATACAGTAATACGGCTATTCACCACGACTATCTCCAGTATTTCCAACTTGGGATAGATGGAAGTGATACGCTGTTTTTTATAGGGTCTTAGGTAATGTTGATCACACTAGTACCGCAGGGCGGAAGTCAAAAGTCAAAAGTCAAAAGTCAAAAAGCTTATAAAACTTTGGCGCGGCTAACATTACCCCGAAAGGGAGGCTCTTTTAGAGCAACTTACTATGCGTACAGGGTTGGAAAACTTGAAGCAGTAACTGTCCTGCCGAGAGTGCAATACAAAAGCACACCGAGTTTCTCAACTCCAAGGCGATAGTAAAACAATTGTAAAGCCGTCCTAAAAGGACGGGGTTCAGAACCATTTTTTTTGATGAATTTATTGATGCAAACGGCTGCTTCAGCAGTAGATAAAGGTTCACATTTTCCTTTAGCTTTTACCTTGGTGTATGTAGTTGGTTTTATTGCTGCTGTCACTATTGGTTCTATCGCTTGGTACAACTCCAAACGACCTGCTGGCTGGGAAAGCAAAGAACGTCCTGATTTTGTCCCAAAAGTTGAAAAAGAAGAAACTCCGGGAGTGGGTGAACCGAAGTCTTAAATCAGTTAACAGTTAACAGTTAACAGTTATCAAGGCATAAAGGTGGGGGATTTATAACCACCATCAACGCCTATGAATAATCGGCTTTGGGTTATGTTTTCAATTGTCAGTTAACGCCGATATACTGGGGGACTTAAACCCAGTTATGTCTCTTAACTGATAACTGATAACTGATAACTGATAACTGATAACTGATAACTGATAACTGATAACTGATTTAGTTCTGCACATCAACCCAGCGACGATAAAGCTTTTGAATTTGTTTGAGCAAAGTTTTATAAGCTGGTTGAGTGGATTCATTAAGCTGGGTTAATTGCTGTAGTTTTGTCAGAAGCCGTGCTTCTTCTATAGCTACTTCGCCATCACTGTAAATTAATCCACTTATAGCCTCAATCAGATTTTCGCAATCTTCCAAGCTGGGGCGATCGCCTAAATATTCTTGCACCCAAGCATAACATTCTTGTGGTTGCACTGGAACCAATTCGTATAGCCAAGGCTTAATCTCTGGATCAGTCGCCAACCCTTTTGCTTGAGCTATCTCTCGCAGATATTGCCGTTCTTCAGGCTGGATTTTACCATCAATCCAAGCCGCACCTATCAAAATTTTAACTAAGTTTTTCACATGGGAATCAGTAACCATTGCTGCCTCTTCCGGTAGATTCGGGGCTTCAACAAAATAGTACAATCACAAACAGTATTCATTCGGAATCGTTGGCTTTTCTTAAGCGCACCATAAAAAAGCCATCCATGTTCTGTCTATGAGGCCAGACTTTAAGCCAGCCTTGGGGTGTGGAATAAGCATAATTCGGCGAATCTACGTCTGGGGGCTGAATTTGCCATTGGGGATGATTAATTAAAAATGTCGAAATCACACCTTCGTTTTCGGCTGGATGTAGGGTACAGGTGGCATAAACTAGGACACCTCCGGGTTTGACAAACTCAGATGTATGTGCTAAAAGTTCTGTTTGCAAAAGAGAGAGTTCCTGCACAGATGCTGGTGTTTGTCGCCAACGTGCATCAGCATGACGGTGTAGGGTTCCTAAACCAGAGCATGGGGCATCGAGTAAGAGGCGATCGCTTGTATTGTAAAATTGTGGTAAATTGCGGCTATCACCTGTACAAATTTGTATAGATTGTAAATGCAGCCGTTGAGCATTTTCTTTCAGTTTACGCAATCGGGACGCAGTGCGATCGCAAGCCCAAATTTCCCCCTTATCCCCCATTAATTCAGCAATATGGGTAGTTTTCCCCCCAGGTGCAGCACAAGCATCAATTACCACCTCACCAGCTTGGGGATGAAGTAAATAACCCACCAGTTGAGCGCTTGCATCTTGTACAGACCACCAACCCTCACTAAAACCGGGTAGATTTTGAATTGCGCCAGTACTCCCAATTAATCTTAAAGCTTGGGGGCAATGGTTAACCCGCCGCGTTAAAATTCCCGCCGATTCCAAAGCCGTCTCAACTTCCTCAATAGAAGTCCGCAGGGGATTAATTCGTAAATCAATTGTCGGTGTTTGGTTCATCCAATCACAGAGATTTTCTGTCTCAGCCAAATCCAATTGGTCTAACCAAACCTGAATAATCCAATCAGGAAAACTGTGTAAAATTCCCAAACGTTCCACGGGATTCTCAGGTAATTTTAAAGGTTCTGCTAATTTCTCCGCTAACCGGATATATTGGCGCAATAGACCATTTACAAAACCCGTCAGACCCGAAAAGCCATTTTCCTTAGCCAGTTGGACAGTGGTGTTCACAGCCGCCGAAGCGGGAATACGCTCTTGATAACGCAGTTGGTATAAGCCTAGATGTAGGATGCT
>PWQB01000423.1 GCA_003556955.1 Nostocaceae cyanobacterium CSSed10_463m | reverse complement strand
GCTGAAACTGGCTATGGCATTTATTAAGATACAGAACGTTGTCATTAACACCAGCTACGTTGCTGCGGTTAGGCTAGATACTCAAACTAGTTTGGGAGAAAAAAGCGTTTCTGTCCTAGTAGCTACTCCTCAGTTTCCCTTGATCCAGTGGGATACAATCACTCAAAATCTCTACCATTACGAATGGATGGAATTCACTGGTCAAGCAGCTAACGTACTCCAAGACTATTTTTCCAGCTTCAACAACGTGATTGATTTATTGCCTCAATATCAAGAATCGAGTCCTGTATAAGATTATTTCACGAATACTGGATTCCGAAACAGCCTGGAATTGCTCAAAGCATCCATTAATTAGGGCGGAAAGGCAGTATGTATCGTGTGCGGTTGGTTTAAAACAAACAGATTCAGTATATTTCATCTGAATGAGGTACACAAGGGCGGACATCTTTGCCCTCCCCCACAAGATTAATAAAATGACACTCTGTACTTCATTGAGTTGCAAAATGCCATAGATTATACCAATTATCAAAATCAGACTAAATCTGACTTCTTAATTACGAATTATGTAAACCCTGCGGCATAGCTACGCTGAGAACGTAGCAGGGTTGAGCATAGTTACGAATTACGAATTGCCAATTGGTATGACCTGACTGTTTGTTAAAAGAAATAGCTCATGTTCAGTGGTCACTATGGCTTGGCTACGCCAGCAAGCTATCACAGTCCACAGTAATTAAGAACAGTATATGCCCTATGTCTGCTTATTCAATGGATACGGCTTTGGCAGAGTTAGAGAGCCTGATCAATAGTGTGGAAAAAACTTTGATTAGGTCAATAGAGGACAAAAAATTGCACAAGGAAAAACCTATGTCAGTTAACAAAATTAATAGAAAATTACAACAAAATCCTATAGCCATTGTCGGTATGGCTTCCCTGTTGCCTCAAACCAGAAATTTGCGGGAATACTGGCAAAATATCGTTAACAAAATTGATTGTATTACCGATGTCCCTGCCACACATTGGAGCGTCGAAGATTATTATGACCCTAACCCCAGAACCCCAGAAGATAAAACCTACTGCAAAAGAGGTGGGTTTATTCCAGAGGTTGATTTTAACCCAATGGAGTTTGGCATTCCTCCCAGCATCTTAGAAGTTACAGATATTTCCCAGCTATTAGGTTTAGTCATTGCTAAAGAAGCAATGGAAGATGCTGGTTATGGTGAATCACGGGAGTTTAGCCGTGAGAAAATTGGAGTCATCTTAGGGGTGGCTATGGCCAAGCAATTGGGAATGCCACTTTCGGCTCGGCTAGAGTATCCTGTTTGGGAAAAGGCACTTAAAAGCAGTGGAATTTCTGATGAAGATACTCAAAAAATTATCGAAAAAATTAAAAGCGCCTATATCAAATGGGATGAAAATGCTTTCCCTGGAATGTTGGCGAATGTGGTGGCGGGAAGAATTGCCAATCGCTTGAACTTTGGCGGTACAAATTGTGTTGTTGATGCGGCTTGTGCTAGTTCCTTTGGCGCTTTGAAAATGGCTATCAGCGAACTGGTGGAACATCGGGCTGATATGATGCTGACTGGTGGTGTTGACACTGACAACACAATCATGGCTTATATTTCTTTCAGCAAAACACCAGCCGTTTCTCCCAGCGAAAACACCAAACCTTTCGATGCTCAATCTGATGGGATGCTGCTGGGTGAAGGTGTTTGTATGTATGTTCTCAAACGCCTGGAAGATGCAGAACGGGACAACGATAAAATTTATGCCGTAATTAAAGGGATTGGGACTTCTAGCGATGGTCGCTACAAGAGTATTTATGCTCCCCGCAAAGAAGGCCAAGTCAGAGCTTTAGAACGTGCTTATGATGATGCTGGTTTTTCTCCCGCTACTGTGGGGTTAATGGAAGCTCACGGAACTGGGACAATGGCTGGTGATCCCACTGAGTTTGGTTCTTTAAAAGACTACTTTACTCAGCATGATTCCCAAAAACAGCATATCGCTTTGGGTAGTGTAAAATCTCAAATTGGGCATACTAAAGCGGCGGCTGGGGCTGCAAGTTTGATTAAAACAGCTTTGGCACTGCATCACAAAGTTTTACCCCCAACCATCAATATTAATCAGCCAAATCCCAAACTGGATATCAAAAATTCACCGTTTTATTTGAATACCCAAACTAGACCTTGGATTAGGGCTGAAGGTGAAGCACCAAGACGGGCTGGGGTAAGTTCTTTTGGGTTTGGTGGTACTAATTATCACGTAGTTTTGGAAGAATACGAAACTGAAGAAAATCGTCCCTACCGTTTACACGGTACGGCGCGTGAAGTGCTACTGTTTGCCAATAATCCGGCTCAACTGTTGAGTAAATGCGAAGAAACTCTGAATCAGTTACAAGCAGCCGATGGTGAAAGACATTTTGCGGCTTTAATGAAAGAATGCCAATCGGTGGAGATTCCCCAGGTTGCTGCTAGAGTTGGGTTTGTAGCTGAGAATTTGCAAGAAGCCTGTAAGTTGATGCAAGTTAGTATTGACTGGCTCAAACACAAAGCTGATGCAACATCTTGGGAACATCCCCAAGGGATTTATTACCGTTCCTCTGGGATGGAGTTGGGCGGAAAGGTTGTTTCTCTGTTTTCTGGACAAGGTTCCCAATATCTGGAAATGGGGCGGGAACTTGTGATGAACTTTCCAACTATGCGCCGTTTACATGGCTGTATGGATAGTTTGCTACTCAAAGATAATTTGCAGCCAGTTTCAGAAATTGTCTTTCCCCATCCGGTGTTTGATGAGGCGGAAAAAAATGCCCAAATTGCTGCACTGCAACGCACAGAATACGCTCAACCTGCTATTGGGGTATTTAGTGCTGGTTTGTATTCCATATTGCAACAAGCTGGATTTAAATCCGATTTTGTGGCGGGACACAGCTTCGGGGAATTGACAGCTTTGTGGGCTGCGGGAGTTTTGAGTGAAGCAGATTACTTGTTCCTAGTGAAGTCTAGAGGTCAAGCAATGGCTGCGCCAGAAGACCCAGACCATGATGCTGGGAGTATGTTGGCGGTTAAGGAAGACATCAGTAAGGTTGCGGTGGTACTGCGGAATTATCCCCAAGTTACCATTGCTAACTTTAATTCTCCCACACAAATTGTCTTGGCTGGACCGACGGCAGAAATCACTAAGGTGAGACAAGCTTTACAAGACCAAGGTTGTACTGCGGTGGTGTTACCTGTGTCTGCTGCTTTCCACACGCCACTGATTGCTTTTGCTCAAAAATCCTTTGCGATCGCCACTAAATCTGTTAAATTCAATCAGCCTCAAATTCCTGTCTTCACCAACGTTACAGGTAAACCCTACCCCCAAGAACCCCAAGGTATTCAAAAAATCCTGGAAACTCACCTTTCTACTTCGGTGATGTTTAAGCAGGAAATCGAAAATATCTATGCTGCTGGTGGTTATTGCTTTGTGGAATTTGGCCCCCGGCGGATTTTGACCAACTTAGTCAAAGATATTTTAGGCGATCGCCCGCATCTTACCATCTCTTTGAACCCCAGCACTCAAAAGAACAGCGATCGCTCTCTGAGAGAAGCGGCTGTACAGTTAAGAGTAGTGGGCTTATCTTTAAAAAACCTCGATCCTTATCAAGTTGAACCTGCACTACCTCCAGTCCAGAAGAAGAAGGCGTTAAATGTGCGTTTAAACGGCATGAACTATGTCTCCGAAAAAACCAAGAACGCTTTTCCTGAAGCTTTGCAAAACGGACATAAAGTCAGTTTACCCGTCACTTCCACCCCGGAATTTTCCCAAGTTGTGGCTACCACTCCAGCAGTGAAAGAAAATAGCACCAATGGACGTGTTACCCATCCTACAGATAGTCTGCCCGAATTTTCACATAAATCTACTAATACTGCACCCCAGCCTGAAATGAATCCTGTGATCATTCCAGGAACGACCATAGCCCAGGAGACAAAGATGCAACCAACACCAGAAAAACCTGTAAATTACCAACGGGCGTTAGAAAGTTTAGAATATCTGCTGACACAGTTCCAGCAAAATCAAACCGAAAATCTGCAAGTCCACGGGACTTATCTGCAACATCAGATGGAATATACCAAAGCGTTTTTCCAATTGATGCAGCAACAGAACGCTGTGTTTGCTAACAGCAAATCTAACGATGAAGCAGCACAACTTCAGCTAGCTGTCAAGGAAAGTGTAGAACGGGGGATGATGCAGTTTCACAGTCAACAAGGTGAAACCTTACGCATCCATGAGCAATATCTTGTAGAACAGTTAGAATATGCCAAGAAGTTTTTCCAACTGATACAACAAGAATATTCTCAAATTCTCTCTACTCAGGTAACTACTCAGCCTACAGAATCCCCAGCACCCGCACCCGTAGCAGTAACACCAGCGCCAGCACCAGTAGTAGAACCTGCACCCGTAGCAGTAACACCAGCGCCAGCGCCAGTAGTAGAACCTGCACCCGCACCTGTAGCAGTAACACCAGCGCCAGTAATAGAAACTGCACCCGCACCTGTAGCAGTAACACCAGCGCCAGTAATAGAAACTGCACCTGTATCTGCGCCTACTATTGACGTAAGTGAACTGGGTAACAACTTGTTAGCCATCACCAGTGATAAAACTGGCTACCCAGTAGAGATGCTGGAAACAGATATGGACATGGAGGCTGATTTAGGAATTGACTCCATTAAACGAGTAGAAATCTTAGGCGCGTTACAGGATATGTATCCTGACCTACCCAAACCAAATTTAGAAGAGTTATCAGAAAAACGTACTATCGGTGAAGTTGTAGAATATCTACAGTCCCAAGTCTCTGGTAGTGCTACTGTTGCTGCTCCGGAAATTGTGCTAGAATCTACACAATCCCCCTTGCCCCTTATCCCCATAGGGGGCCAAGAGATCCCCAGTCCCGTAGAGACGACCGACCCGGTTGTCTCTACCCCCTTACCCACAGAACCAGAAATAGCAGCTACCGATGATTATGCAGACTTGGGTGAAACCTTGTTAAGCATTACCAGTGATAAGACTGGCTACCCAGTAGAAATGCTAGAAATGGAAATGGATATGGAGGCGGACTTAGGAATTGACTCCATCAAACGGGTAGAAATATTGGGAGCGATGCAAGATAAGTACCCCAATTTACCCCAGCCAAATATAGAAGAACTGGGAGACCTCCGCACCATCGGTCAAATAGTTGATTATCTCCAGAAGCTGGCTGGAGGTGAAAAAAAAAAGCCCCAGTGGTCGTTTAGTTACCAGCCAGTCCAGGTAATTGAGGGTGTAGAACGGCGACCAGCTAAACTGCTATTCCTCCCACCCCCCGATAGTTTAGACTTTGCTTTACCAGAGGGACACGTAACTGTCATCACTGATGACGGGTCCCTCACCACCTCCCAATTAGCTCAAACTTTAAGCAATCGTGGTGGGAAAGTGGTAGTTTTAAGTTTCCCCCCTGCAATCGTTCCTCAACAATCACCTTTACCCGCCGGAGTGAATCGCGTAGTCCTCGCAGATATGACAGAAGAATTACTCCAACATAAATTATCTGCGATCGCAAGTCACTTCGGCACTATTGGGGGCTTTATCCATATTCATCCAGTATTTGAGGCAAATCAGACACCTGATTATCTAGAACCAGAAAAAGCCATTGTCAAACACGTCTTCTTCATGGCGAAACATCTCAAGCAAACTCTCAATGAAGTGGGACGTTACGAACGCAGTTATTTCTTAACTGTCAATCGTTTAGATGGTGCTTTTGGGTTAGAGCATAACATCAACTTTGGAGTCATTGGTGCTGGTTTATTTGGATTAACCAAAACTTTAAAATGGGAATGGCTGAAAGTATTTACTCGCGCCATTGATTTAAGTCCAGCCATAAGTCCCCAACAGTCAGCAGAATATATTATCGCTGAAATGCACGACCCCAATCTTTATATCAGTGAAGTTGCTTACGGTTCCCAAGGACGTGTAACCTTAGTTGGTTCCGCCCAGAAGTAACGTTAATGAGGGAGGTATTACTATATCTCCCTCTACGTTACAGGTATGGTTTTTTATCTCGCGCACCAGCGCAGCGTTCGCGTAGCGTGCTGTAAGCTCTAGCACGAAGTGCGTTAGGCGCAAAGGCGCAAAGTTTAAGAGCGCAAAATATTTTACAGTGACACCGAAAAATCTCTTTCTTGGCGTTCTACAGCCCTTGCGGGCATCGCTGCGCGCGGGCGACTTGGCGGTTCGTTCCTCTTTAATCATAAAAAAATATGACTACACAAACACAGGTTCGTCCTTCATCAGTTTTTGTTGTAAGTGGTGGTGCGAAAGGAATTACAGCCCAATGTGCGATTAAAATGGCGCAGCACCAGCCTTGTAAATTTATTCTCCTTGGTCGTTCCGAACTTTTAGAAATTGAACCAGCATTTGCTCAAGATTGTATCGAAGAACCAGCGTTAAAGAAACGCATTATGGAAAATCTTCTGGCTCAAGGAGAAAAACCAACTCCCATGAGTGTACTGAAGATATATAATCAGATTGTTTCCAGCCGAGAAATTAAGCAAACCTTAGCAAGTATCCAAGAAACAGGCGCTCAAGCCGAATATATTAGTGTAGATGTTACTAATGTTGCAGATTTACAGCAAAAATTAGCGGCTGTCGGTGCAATTACGGGAATCATCCACGGGGCGGGAAATTTAGCTGATAAGTTAATTGAAAAGAAAACAGATCAGGACTTTGAAAAGGTTTACACTGCTAAAGTGCAGGGATTAGAAAATCTCCTGACTTGCGTGAACCTTGAACAACTCCAGCATTTAGTATTGTTCTCCTCCGTAACTGGATTTTACGGCAATATTGGACAATCTGATTATGCGATCGCTAACGAAATTCTCAATAAATCTGCCCATTTAATCAAGCAAAATCATCCTCAGTGTCACGTCGTCGCCATTAACTGGGGCGCTTGGGATAGTGGGATGGTGTCCCCAGAAGTGAAAAGAGCGCTTGCAGAAAGGGGTATAGATATTATTCCTGTAGATGTGGGTACACAAATGTTAGTCAACGAGTTGCACCCAGCCCATAATGATACTGCACAAGTTGTCATTGGTAGCCCACTGATTCCTGATGCGATAGAGTTAGATTCCCAACTGCGAAATCATCGCATCCGTCGCCAGATGAAACTGGAAGCGAATCCCTTTTTATATGATCATGCTTTAGCTGGTTCTCCAGTATTACCTGCTACCTGTGCAATGACATGGATAATTAATTGCTGTGAGGAAATGTATCCCGGTTATCGATTATTCAATTACACAGATTTCAAAGTTTTAAAGGGAATTACCTTCAATCACAACTTAGCCAAAGAACACATTTTAGACATAGAAGAAGTTGAGAAAATCAACTCAGAAAAAATCACCCTCAAGGCGAAAATTTGGAGTAAAAACCCCGCCGGAAAAACTCATTATCACTTTAGCGCTCAACTCAACCTGCATAAAAAAATTCCCCAAGCTCCGACTTATGCAGGGATAAATCTCCATCAAGATCATATCATTACTGCTACTGGTAAAGACTTCTATCAAAATGGCGGAGCCACCTTATTTCATGGCCCTTCATTTCAAGAAGTCCAAAGAGTTTTAAATATTAGCTCTGAAAAAATTACCACAGAATGTTTGTGGACAGAAATCAGCGCTCAAAAACAAGGACAATTCCCCGTAAGATGGGTGAATCCTTATACAACAGACTTGAGTATGCACGCCTTATGGATATGGACACAACACTTTCATCAAGAAGGTTGCTTACCGGGAAAAGTAGAGAAATTTGAACAATTTGCGCCTACTCCACACAACGAACCATTTTACGTTTCTTGTGAAGTAAAAGCCAAAACTCCGAGTAGTGCGATCGCAGATTTTATTATACACGATAATCAGGGAAAAATATACTCTCAAATGCTAGGCGCTCATGCCATTATTTGGTCAATGAAACAAATCAAGAGTTAATTATTTAGCCTTGATTCTCACGCACCAGACGCAGAGGCGCAGAGAGAGGAGGTTTGTTTATTCTCTTGGCGCTCTTGGCGTACTTGGCGGTTCGTATATTGCATTTCATTCACATTCTCAAATTTGGGGAACAGCGTAAATCCTGCCTTCTTTTAAATACCCCAAAACTGTCGAGGATATAACAATGCAAAAAATAGCCATCATCGGATTATCCAGCCTATTTCCCGATGCTAAAAACCCTGACGAATTTTGGCAAAATCTTGTTTCCCAAAAAGATGCCACATCATCAGCAACCATCGCCGAAATTGGTGTAGATCCAACTATTTTTTACAACCCAGTTAAAGGCACAGCAGATAAAACCTATTCCCTCAAAGGTGGCTACATTCGGGACTTTGAATTTGATGCGTCTGAATACAACCTCCCCTCAGAATTAATAGCAGGTTTAGACGACACCTTCAAATGGTCATTGTATGCAGCCAAACAAGCCATTAAGAATAGTGGCTACTGGGGTAAGCAAAACCTCCTCACTAAATGTGGTGTAATTTTAGGTAATCTTTCTTTCCCAACCAGACTTTCCCATCAATTATTCTCCCCTATTTATCAGCAGGCGATCGCACCTGCTGTTAAAGAACTTTTGCAACATGAAAACTTTGATTTAGCTGGTTTACCCACAACAACTAAAGCCTCAGTTTACAATGCGATGATTTCTGGCTTACCAGCATCAATAGTTGCTCAAGCCTTATCATTATCTAGAATTAACTTATGTTTAGATGCGGCTTGTTCATCTTCATTTTATGCAATCAAGTTAGCCTCTCATTATCTATCATCCCATAAAGCTGACATGATGTTAGCCGGAGCCATCAGTTGTGCAGACTCCCTATTTGTACGGATGCTCTTTTCAGGTGTTCAAGGCTTTGCAGAAGATGGTACAAGTCGCCCCCTAGATAAGACATCCAGAGGTTTGATTCCCGGTGATGGTGTAGGAATGGTAGTCCTAAAAAGATACACCGATGCTGTCAGAGATGGAGACAATATTCTCGCTACAATTTGCGGTAATGGACTTTCCAATGATGGTAAAGGTAAGCACTTACTTAGCCCCAATACCAAAGGACAAGTCCTCGCCTTTGAACGAGCCTATAAAGAAGCTCAAATCAGTCCCCAAAGCATCGACTATTTAGAATGTCATGCTACCGGGACATTGCTAGGAGATACCACAGAACTCAACTCTATAGCTACCTTTTTCGGACAACATCAAGCCTCACCCTTAGTAGGTTCTGCTAAAGCCAACGTCGGGCATTTATTAACTGCTGCTGGGATGGTAGGCTTGACAAAGGTAATTCTGAGTATGTCTCAGAATTTAATTCCACCTACTATTAATGTTGATGTCCCTTTAGCCTCAGACAATAATGTTATTTCCAGTGATAATATTGTCAGAAAAGCCACAGCATGGCCTCACAACAATACACCCATTAAACGCGCAGCTATCAGCGCCTTTGGTTTTGGCGGTACTAATTCCCATTTAATCATTGAACAAGGAAATACAGCCCCAGATATTAGCGCAAATGCACCTGTAGAACAGGCTAAAATCGCTATTGTCGGTATGGATGCCTTTTTCGGTGGCTGTAACGGATTAGATGCCTTTGAGCGCAGTATTTACGAAGGAAAACAGCATTTTATTCCTCTACCCCCCTCCAGATGGCAAGGTATAGACGAGCAAACAGACTTACTGCAAGAGTATGGTTTAGAGGATGGTAAACCACCAATTGGGGCATACATTCAAGACTTTGACATTGATACTTTAGCTTGTAAGGTTCCTCCCAACGAAGTTGAAAAACTCAATCCTCAACAACTATTACTATTAAAAGTTGCTAACCGTGCTGTTGAAGATGCAGGACTCAAAGAAGGTGGAAATGTCGCCGTAATTGTGGCTGCTGAAACTGAACTTTCTGTACATCAGTTACAACAACGATGGGATTTATCTTGGCAGGTAAAAGAGGGCTTATTAGAGGATAATATCTCTTTACCAGAGGCAGAACTTTCTCAGTTAGAAACTGTAGTCAAAGATAGCATTCATGACCCTGTTGAAACCAGCGAGTATGTCAGTCACATAGCCAATATTATGGCTGGTCGCATTTCCGCTTTATGGAACTTCACAGGCCCCGCTTTCACAATGACGGCTGGTGAAAACTCTGCTCTTAAAGCCTTAGAAGTCGCACAAATGCTACTAGCATCTGGAGAAGTCGAGGCTGTAGTTTTAGGTGCAATTGATTTAGCTGGAGGTGTAGAAAATGTCTTATTACGCAGTCAATTAGCCAAAATCAATCAAGGCATCAATACCTTAAGTTTTGACGAAAATGCCGATGGTT
>PWQB01000828.1 GCA_003556955.1 Nostocaceae cyanobacterium CSSed10_463m | reverse complement strand
TCTTTTAATACATATTTATCAGTTAGCATCAGCAAGAAGTTTTCCAGGTTTTCTGGTGAACCTCCCAGCCAATACTGAAAACTGAGCATGAAATTTCGTGCGTCCTGTGCCTTGTCTATGGGCAAGAACTTTAATACTTGGGGCAAGGTTCGCAACAGTTTCAGCATCCCATCTTGGAACCCTGCTCCTGATTTTTCCTTGCGTTTCCGCATGAATTGGGCGATCGCACTTTTCGATTGTCCTAACTGTGCCAAGGAAAAGCTACCCATTTTATTCAGGCGCATTACTTCCGGCATGGATGGAAAAACAACCGAAACATCTAGGTGATGGCGGTGTGGTTCGACGGCTGTAACTACTTTTTGTGCTAAGTCTTCTATGAAAATAAGTGAGGCGATAAAGATATTAGCACTTTCCATGTCCCGTTTGAACTCTTCATAGTTCTCTGGGTCGCGGAGTTCCTCGATCAAGTACCCACTGATTTCAATGGCTAAGTTGGGATTGTTCGAGTTAATCGTGCTAACAGCTTGCGACAATGCACTTTGATACTGGGACTCAAGCACGACATAGACCACCTTGATTAAATTACGTCCGCGTAAGTTATCAGGCGCAATATGTCTAATGGTGGACTTGACGTGTGTGAACATGCAGATTTGCTCCTTTGATGTTCTCTAAACAGAAGTGATCAGCGACATCTGCCGCTAGAGTTACTTCTTGGTTTTCGGCAATATTAATTTTTTATCAGAAAAACTTTACCGTTTGGGCATTTTATGGTCTACATGACACAAATCGATATAAAAAAATAAATATTTATTTATAAATCTTGACAAATTAATAAAGTGTTTACTCACCTTTATGTAACAAAATTGTAATAATTGGGCTTTGGAGAGTAGAAAGTGGGGAATGTGGGAATATGAGAGATGACCAATGACCAAAGAAAAAAAGGATGCAAGCCACCGGATTTATCCGTGAGGTATTTAATTTTGAATTTTGAATTTTGAATTCGGAGCGCAGCGACGTGACCAAACCAGTTGATATTCTGATTCTGTCTAATGGCCCCGGTGAGGTAACTACATGGGTGCGTCCTGTGGTCAAGGCTTTGCGCCAAGAACTAGGGGATGATCCTACTGTGGTGAGGATTTCTGTGGTTTTGTCGCCTTGTCCGAATGCGAGTGGTAAAGAGGCGGCGATCGCTCTTTCCTATCCAGAGGTAGACAGAGTACAATCAGCAGAGCATTTTTGGCGGTTTTTGCTGTGGGGGAAAACGGCGGAAAATTGGGACTGGCGCGATCGCGGTGTGGTAGTTTTCTTAGGTGGTGACCAAATTTTTCCGGTAGTCATTGGCAAAAAACTGGGATATCGCACTGTGGTTTACGCTGAATGGGACGCACGTTGGCATAATTTAATTGACCGTTTTGGCATCATGCAGGGGAAGGTGGCGGAAAAGGTTTCCCCAAAGTTTGCTCACAAATTTACTGTTGTGGGGGATTTGATGCTTGATGTTTCAGAGGGGAGGGATCTAGGCGCGAGGGATATAGACGCGAGGGATCTAGATGCGAGGGATTTGGACGCGAGGGATCTAGACGCGATGAATCGCGTCTCTACAAGGGAAATAATTGGTTTACTTCCTGGGTCGAAAGCTGCAAAATTAGCCCAAGGTGTACCATTGTCTTTAGCTATTGCTGAATATATTCACGCAAAAAGACCCCAAACTAGATTTGTGATTCCCGTTGCGCCGACTTTGGATTTACATACTTTAGCCAGTTTTGCTGACTCTGAGAAAAACCCTTTTGTGAAGATATTTAACAGTTTCTCAGCTAGTTTAGTTGAATCTGAGCATCCGGTGCTGAAAACTGAAACAGGTTTGTGTTTGGAATTGTGCAGAGAAAATCCCGCCCATAAACTATTATCTCAATGTACTATCTGTTTAACCACCGTAGGCGCAAATACGGCTGAACTCGGTGCTTTAGCTGTACCGATGATTGTTTTAATACCAACACAACAACTTGATGCTATGCGTTCTTGGGATGGTTTACCGGGATTATTAGCTAATTTACCTGGGGTGGGTTCTAGCTTTGCCAAGGTAATTAATTGGCTGGTATTAAGAAACAAGGGTTTATTAGCATGGCCGAATATTTGGGCGCAGGAAGAGATAGTACCAGAACTTGTAGGTAAACTCCAGCCTTCAGAATTAGCAGAAATGGTTTTAGACTTTTTGGATCATCCAGAAAAGTTAGCCGCTATTAGGGAAAAATTACGCAGTGTCAGGGGAGAAAGTGGTGCAGCACAGAAGTTAGCCAGTTTAGTAACTGACGTTTTACAGTAATGCTGTGGTGGGTTGAAGTCGCTGCTACACGAGAAAATTAATTTTGACATGGGTTATAAACCTTATCCATCATGAAAATTGGAGTTTTTGTCATTGCGACGTAAGGAAGCAATCTCACCATCTTGACTAAAAACTACAGTTCTCAAAGTAGACAAGGTTTAACATAACGCGAAAGTCCCCACCCTCAATGTACTCATAGGGTGGGGATGAATAGCGGTTGGCGACGATTACATCTGTGACCAATATCAACCTAAC
>PWQB01000016.1 GCA_003556955.1 Nostocaceae cyanobacterium CSSed10_463m | reverse complement strand
GTTAATTTTAGGAGCGAATGCACCTCGTAGTTACACGAAACAAGATGAACAATGGATTGCGGGAATTGCGGATAAATTAGCAGTTACTCTCAATTCTTCCTTGCTTGCTGATACGGAAATTTAAAGTTTATGCTAATTCTCTATTGGCTGCTAATAATGGTCATGCTGGTGGGTATCGTGGGTGCAGTTGTACCCGGTATTCCTGGAAGTGGTTTAATTTTAACCTCAATTATTATTTGGGGAGTTGTCAGTGGTTCCTTTGCAGCGATTAAAATCCCCCTGATTGTCACAGTCTTAGTTTTACTTCTGAGTATCGGTGTGGAATTTTTAGCCAGTTACTTAGGTGCAAAAAAAGCCGGTGCTAGTAAATGGGGTCAAATTGGGGCTATTGTGGGGTTATTCTTGGGATTTTTTGGTTTATTACCCACTTTACCTTTCGGTGGTCCCTTGTTAGGAATTTTATTAGGGCCTTTACTGGGAGCGATTATTGGCGAATTTCTCTACCGTCGGCAATTTTGGTTAGCAGTTAAAGCCGGTATTGGTATTATAGTCGGTTCGGTGATTGGAAACTTAGTTCAAGGAGTTTTAGCGATCGCCGCAGTTGTAGTTTTTATAGTCACAACTTGGTCTCAAGTTTATAGTGGTTAAATGAAAAACCCTTATGATTGGCACATATCATAAGGGTAATCAAAAACCGTTAATTGGATATTTTACAGCTTATATTTCGCTATCAGCTAATCAACTGCAAAACAACCGACTTAGTAGTTTTACTGAGGTGAAACTGTACCTGCCATTTTCACAAAATTGCTGAAATTCTGGTTTCAATAACTGGCTGATTAAGCGTTTGCTGCTGCTTTTTTCTTTTTACCCAAGTTCTTGGTAGCGAAAGCGCCCAATCCTAAAGCTGCAAGACCCAAGGTGGTGGTAGGTTCAGGAACTCGAGCAGCTGTCAGAGTTGCAGAGAAACTACCATCAACGATATTGTTCGCAGTCAAAATACCAGCGCCTATGCTTCCACCTTGATTATCAAAAAATGTCCCAGTGAATGAAGTAGTAACGCTAGTCAAAAGACCTAAGTCAGGGTTAACTAATGTACTTCTGCTGGCGTTGAAGGGATTATCAATTTCAAATCTCCAGCCATTAGCAAAGTTGATGAAAGGATTACCTGCTGTACCTGTATACAGACCCGCGTCAACTCTTTCCAGATTAACAGTGCTTAATGTTACCTGTCCTGGTGTCAATGCTGGCAAGCTGGCAAAGCTACCAGTCGCGCCCTGTAAAATTAAAGCATCATTAAATATTACTGTTTCTGTCAGGGGATCTAATACAGGGCTGTTGAGGATATTGGCACTTCCAGCTAAGTTGATTTCACCGATGATGAAAGCCTGAGCAGAGGACATACCTACAGTGGTGAAAGCTAAGGTGCTAACAGCTAAAGCCGCGCCGATGCCGATTTTATTGAGTGTTTTCATGGTGTTGTCTATCTAAAAGTTTACAGCTGTGTGTGATAGAAGATTTTACGGTAACAATACACCTTGTGTGACTGCACTTGTGCCAGTTTTTTGTCAGGCTAAATGCTTGATATCAAGTTGATAAGCACATTCCCACTGAGAAAAACTGTGATTATAGAGAACATACTCATGATATGTGTTCTGGAAACACAGTTTATTTAGTTAATCATAAGTTTTAGCCTTATGTATACTAAATCTAAGTAAATACTACCTTAAGAAATAGCAAAAACTTAAATCAAGCTTTCTTGTGGGGAACGTCTTATGTTTTACATAGAAGCATTATGACATTCAATTTTCAATTTAGTTTAAAAATGGATTAAAGATCACACTAAATTTATGTAAATTTTATTTCAGTATTTATCCCAGCATACCATAATACAGGTTTACTAAAACACAAAACCCAATCGTCGCGACTTGATTGGGTTAAAATGTATCTTATTTAACAAAAAACAAGGTTCTGCCAGAAGATTTAGCTTTTAAGCAAATTCTAAGTTAATGCAAAGATTTTTTAGCTTCATTTGCTACTGCTTCCACCTCATCATGAGCCAATGTTTGTAAAATCGATTCGGACTCTGCGCCGCCTAAACGAGTTAATGCTTGTGCAACTCTATACCGGATTTGCCAATCCGAGTTACTCGCAAAAGAAGTTAACAGAGGAATGGCTTGCATATCGCCCAACTCACCCAAGGAACTAATGGCGGCTGTTTGGACTAATTCATTCTCTGAAGAAAGTGCTTGTTTGAGTAATTCAAAGGAACGTGGATCGCCTAATTCGCCTAATGTGGCAATGATGCTGAATTGTACTAACCATTCTGGGGTATTATTGTAAAGTTGCTGTAAATCTTCAAACGCATCGTGTAGCTTCAACGCGCCTAAACAATCTGCGGCTGCGGCCTGCACATCAGGTTCAGGATCACTGAGCAAAGCACGCAATACATCCAAAGATAGTTGTAAATTTTGGTTTCCTAGTGTATCCATCTGACTTACTGCTGAGTATCGCACTCGCGAATTACTATCACCAATAGCAATTTGAATCAGTTCAAAAGCGGTTGCTGGTTCCAAATCACG
>PWQB01000060.1 GCA_003556955.1 Nostocaceae cyanobacterium CSSed10_463m | reverse complement strand
CGTTTTTGGCGATGTAGTCATTTTGGTGGACACGAATTTGCACCTACCTTAGTTGACTTACCCCAAGGACAATATTGGGGTCATTTAAAGCCAGAGATTTTAGATTTATTAGTCAGACGTAACGGTTCAGTGAAAGAACTATATCCCTACTATCGAGGCTGGGGTGGTTTATCCTTCTTTGAACAAATTGCCGAACGAGAAATTTGGATGCAAGAAGGTTGGAAATGGCTGGAATATCACAAAGCCGGTCAAGTTTTAGCCAGTGATGAAATTAACGAAGAATGGGCAGATGTTCGCATTGATTACACCACAGCCGATGGAAATATGAGCAGTGCATATCAAGCCAGGGTGGAGATGAAAGGTTCAGTTATGACAGCCTGGAAATCAGGAGCAAATCCTACTTTAGAGGAAGTTAAGCAGTATCAAGTCCGTAATTTAGTGAAATTGGCATGATTAAAATTGGATGATAGCCCTGGCGATTAGAAATCGCAGCTATACAAACTAAGTCCGCCTGCGCGGACTAACAGAAAATCAAGATTTTTAACCCGCGTAGGCGGGTTTCGCCTGTGTAGCAGTGACTTCCAGTCGCCTGTTGCAAGATGTAAACGCTTATCGAGCAGCTTTTATAACTTCTGCAACGTCTACTTCGAGGGCTTCTGCTACCTGTTCCAAAGTCAATCCCAACTTCAATAACCGAGGTACTGCTTCGAGTTTACCCTCAAGTTTACCTTCGAGTTTACCCTGAACGCGCCCCTTACGCTCTCCGTCTTCCAAGCCTTCTTGGTAAACCTTGGTTTGTTTCAAATCGCCTAATCCTAACATTGCCTGAATCTCCGCTTGACTCTTGTGAGGAAACTTATAAACAATGATTGTCTCTATTAATTCTACTAATTTTCTCTTGACTTGTTCATCCGGAACTTGTCTACTCCTCTCAATTAAACTCCGAGCTTTTACACTCGCCTGTTCTGGTGGTTCCACTACCAACGTGAGAGTTCCTAAACCAATTGATTGATTAGTTAAGTCTCTCAACTCATCTAGGTAAATTACTTGCACTCGTTGACTTTCAAAAAACTCCCAATAGCGTATCGGGATACCAGGGTCAAGGCGGCGACTCATCCAAATCACAGTTCCTCGCCAATCATTACGTATTTCCGTCTTATCCAGATACATAAAAATTTCCGTGAGGAGGCGGGAATAAAGTCCGGTATCGGGTTGAAACTGAAATTCAGTGAAATGAATCGGACGCTCTAAATCTGGTTGTTTGGGTAAAAATGCCCCATCAATCCGAAAAGTCGTTTGCTTGACTTCTACTGATAAAAATTCATAAGCTTCCGCTTCCACTGGAGATTGACCTAGCAATTCAAAGAAAACGCCAGGAAATGTTTTGAACAGTCGATAGAGAATTGAATCAGTTTTCACGCACTAAATAAAGCTACATAGGTAAATCAACATATCAAAATTAAGCATACGATACGCGCCGACTTAGTTGAGCCTTGTTTGCAACTAAACTTATCCTTTCATCAATTCTCCACCCCAAAGCTGAGATACAAAGAATCCTGCTCCCTCTGCTTAGTAAGGAGAGGGCTGGGGTGAGGTTCTTCTCTTTACTAACTATTATGACATCAACAAAAAAGCGCAAACATTGGGAATTATTATGGCAACTTATGCGCTATGCTCCAAAACTATACACAATTGATTCCTGCTTCTGGATTTTAATTATGGGCTTACCCGCCCTACCTGGATTAATTATTCGGGAATTCTTCAACAGTTTGACTCATGAGGCACAATTTGGATTATCACCTCTAGCTTTAATTGCATTATTACTAGCACTGAATTTAGGACAAATTGCCGCTTTATTTGGTGGACGTATTACCAAAACCCAGTATCGTTTTACTATGCGATCATTACTGCGACATAATTTACTAGACCGCCTATTCAAGAATCCTACAGCACAGCCAATGGTTGTGAATAAAGAGGCTGAAATGAATATATCTCAGGGCGAAATAATCAGCTATTTTCGTGATGATGCTGAACAAATAGAAGAAAATGTAGCATTAGTATCACAAGTTGTAGGACAAGGAATATTTGCTGTTATTTGTTTAATTATATTATTAAATATCAATTTTCAGATGACACTGTTTGTTTTTCTCCCATTGGTAGGAATGATAGTAATTGTTCGCCAAGCAGAAACGCGGATTAAACAGTATAGAAAAGCCAGTCGCCAAGCCACCGAAAAAGTGACCGGGATTTTAGGTGAAATATTTGCTTCAGTTCAAGCAATTAAGGTGGCTGGTGCAGAAGAAAATGTATTGAATTATTTTCGCACTTTGAATGAGAAACGCCGCCAGATGATGATTAAGGATAGTTTGTTTAACGCTATTCTCAATTCTCTATTTCAAAATATGGTAAGTCTGGGGACAGGGATAATTCTGCTGCTGGCTTCTCAATTAATGCAGAGTCAGGTTGGTCAGTTAACAGTAGGTGATTTTGCCTTATTTATCTATAACCTCTCTTTTGTGACTGGCTTTTTTTATTATCTAGGTAACTTTATGGCGTTATCTAAGCACACAGAAGTGTCT
>PWQB01000198.1 GCA_003556955.1 Nostocaceae cyanobacterium CSSed10_463m | reverse complement strand
TGGGTAGGGGCGGGTTCAAGAGTCAGTCTGTGGTTCGTCGAAATCCTTAGTAAACCCGCCCGTACATCAAGGCTTTCAGCAATCAACAATGTCCTAACCTCCTTGGCGGTTGCTGTAACTCCAATAAAGTAATTGCTCATAGCCGAATGGCACGAAGATAAGCCGAAATCTCGTCAGGGCAGGGTGTTGGGGATAGGGTGTTGGGTGTAGTGTTTAAGAAAATTGAATTTTAGTACGTTCATGTGTTCAACAACTTCTTAATTCCCCACACCCCACACCCCACAACCGACACCCAAAAGCCTTATAAATAATGAATTTGCCGTTATCTTAGTGCCATTCGCTCATAGCCCTTAGAGGGTGTTTGAAAAGTAGTTGGCTGTGATTTTAGGCACTCGCAGATCCCCCCTACCTTGAAAAGGGGGGAATTAGAATCAAAGTCCCCCTTTTTAAGGGGGATTTAGGGGGATCTAGAATGTTTTGCTACCGACAATAGGACTTTTCAAACATCCTCTTAATTCAGGACTAAAGTCCTGACTACAAACCTTTAATTATTTACGCCGACTTACTTAACAGTTGGCTTGCTTTTAGCACCTTTTTACATTTTATCCGACTATCAAGCCCTGAAACTTGCAAACAGAAAATTATTGCTTAATTTTACACAAATTTTAATCCTAATAATCAAGATTTATCGAATTAGCAGTTTAAATTACATAACTTGAATGATATCAGAGTTCAGAATATGTCTTTTTTCTATCATGAAAGAATATTTTTATAATTGCTAAACTCAACAAAATACACAATTAAGCTGTAACTATTTAGTGGATAAATTTGCTGTAGTGCTGACAATCCTGATTTAATCTAATTAATGCAGGTGATTCTATGTACAGTCTAATTTTTTTAGACACTTGTGTTCTTGCAGTTAATTATTTACATAAGTATTATTTATGATGATTAACTACACTTTATTAGTGTAACAAAATTAGCGAAAGTTTTTTTGTACAAAGTCTTCATAATTAAAGCCATCAACATTGAGTATTATGTTTGGTCTATAGGTTGAAAACAACTGATTTTTAAGCCCATATATAGTGGTTTTGGACTTTGATATTAGAGGGATTTGATAGTGGCTAATACAAGTATGAATCAAGACAAACTGGTTCATCACTCTTCTATAAAAGCAGTTGATGTCAGACGACTACCTAAAATCTTGCTTCGCCGACGCTTTTTGTGCTTAGGTGTCTCCGGAATATTTATGTCAATTGCTGCATTTTTAGCTGTGAATACTAAACCGGATTACCAAAGCTCAATGCAGATACTGGTAAATTCAAATTTATATGCAGGTGTCAGGTTAAATAATACTCAATTAGATGTAAATAGTGAGTTAAGTGAACCAAACCTACCAGTATTTGACTACAGCGCTCAGATGAAACTCATGATGAGTTCTAAGTTGCTCCAGAAAGCTGTAGATATTCTCAAATCTGATTATCCAGATATTACCGTAGCCGATATTAAGGGTAATAACAATAACCAATCAGCGTTGCTAGTGAAGCAATTAGCAGGTAGAGCGGGAGTTAATCAAGTTGCTAGTCCAGTATTTGAAGTTTCCTTTAAATATGATGATCCAGTTAAAACACAAAGGGTATTGCAAGCTCTACGAAAAGTTTATCAAGAATACAATTTAGAGCAGCGACAAGAACGACTAAATAAAGGACTTACCTTTGTGAGTACTCGCTTACCACAGGTAAAAAAAGACGTAGAGCAAGCCGAGAAAGATTTAGAAGACTTTCGTAGAAAGCATAATATACTCGATCCTCAAGTGCAAAGTAAAATCCTGTTAGAGTCGCAGGCGAATTTTGCCAAACAGCGAGAAACTATCCGCGCCCAGATAAAAGATGTACAAGCTCGGTACAATAACTTAGAAGAAAAAATCACTGCTCTCTCTCAAAAAGCACAAATTGCTTCTCGTTTAAATCAGTCAACGCGTTACCAATCACTATTGCGTGCAGTTGAAAAAACTGAACAAGCGATCGCAACAGAGAAAGTACGCTACACAGAAGAGTCGCCAATAATCAAAAATCTTCAGCAGCAACACCAGAATCAAAAGCGGCTGTTACAGGCAGAGGTGAAAAAAATTCTAGGTAATCAAGCTATAGCAAATAATGATACCCAAAAATTACTCTTGATTCAAGGGCAAATAACAGAAGTTGACCCAATTTTAGTACAAGAATTTATTCAGGTGCAAACGATTCTGCAAGGACTTATTGCTCATGAAAATAGTTTAGCAGAGTCAGAAAAGCAACTGAATTTACAATTAAGTAAATATCCTAGCCTCATAGCTGAATATAACCGCTTACTACCCGCATTAGAAAATCAACGCAAAATACTTGAGCAATTACTCCAGACACAACAGTATTTAGGATTAAAAATTTCTCAGGGAGGGTTTGATTGGCAAGTATTAGAGGAACCAGCTTTGGGAACTGCTACGAATAACCGTAGATCAATGCTTTTAATGGGGGGAGTTGTAGTTAGCCCTATTTTAGGGATAGCAGTCGCCCTGATTTGGGGAATGTTTAATTACACTAT
>PWQB01000402.1 GCA_003556955.1 Nostocaceae cyanobacterium CSSed10_463m | reverse complement strand
TGGGCAGAAATTCCCGAAAAATTGGCTTTCTATGATTACGTCGGTAATAGCCCCGCCAAAGGTGGTTTATTCCGTACTGGTCCTATGGTCAAGGGTGATGGTATTGCCCAATCTTGGCAAGGTCACGCTGTATTCACAGATGCTGAAGGCAGAGAACTGACAGTACGTCGTCTCCCCAACTTCTTTGAAACCTTCCCAGTCATCCTCACCGATGCTGATGGAGTTATCCGAGCTGATATTCCTTTCCGTCGGGCAGAATCTAAGTACAGCTTTGAACAAACTGGTGTCACAGTCAGCTTCTATGGCGGTGACTTAGATGGTCAAACCTTTACAGATCCGGCTGACGTGAAGAAGTTTGCCCGTAAGGCTCAAGGTGGCGAAATCTTTGATTTTGACCGTGAAACCTTGAACTCTGACGGTGTATTCCGCACTAGCCCCAGAGGTTGGTTTACCTTTGGACACGCTGTATTTGCTCTGTTATTCTTCTTTGGTCACCTCTGGCATGGTTCTCGGACAATCTACCGAGACGTATTTGCTGGTGTAGAAGCTGACCTAGAAGAGCAAGTTGAATGGGGTCTGTTCCAGAAAGTGGGTGACAAATCTACCCGCCGGAAGGAAGCTCTTTAATTTTTGGTATTGGGGACTGGGGAATAGTTTTTCTCATACCCAATCCCCAATCGCTAATTTCGTAGACTGATAAATAATCATTACTGACTGGTTAGGCAGGAGCTTTTAATATGGAAAGCGTTGCATATATTTTGATCTTGGCTTTGGCCATCGGAGTTCTTTTCTTTGCGATCGCATTCCGCGAACCCCCCCGCATTCAAAAGAAAGAAGAAAAATAGACCGCTCTTACCAGACATTTAAGAGCATCTCAACCTGTTATCCGCTGTTACCAATGGTGGTAGCTGCGGATAACTGCTTTTGTCCATACCTGAGAAGGATGAAAATAGAAAAAATAACCGATGGATAAATAAAAAAATTCCCGAATATGTGATAGAATATTCTATCTAGAAGTTAATATGTGTTAATACTAGCTTTTCTGCGCTAGGATAAAAAAAAGATGTAGGTGTCCCTCCCGCCTAGTGCCTTCGCATATACATCACGCCTATGCCACAACCTTTACGGAGACTAGAACCAGGAACAAATTAGCATGGTCAATCAGAACTTAACCGCTACAGAAATTGGATTCACTCACGAAGATTTCGCTGCTCTACTCGACAAGTATGATTATCACTTTAGCCCTGGGGATATTGTCCCAGGAACAGTCTTCAGTATAGAGCCGCGCGGCGCTCTGATTGACATAGGGGCTAAGACAGCAGCCTACATACCCATACAAGAAATGTCTATTAACCGGGTCGATGCCCCGGAAGAAGTTTTACAATCAAACGAAACCAGAGAATTTTTCATCCTGACCGATGAAAACGAAGATGGTCAGCTAACCCTTTCCATTCGTCGCATTGAATATATGCGAGCTTGGGAACGTGTGCGGCAGTTACAAGCAGAAGATGCTACTGTTCGTTCCGGTGTATTTGCTACTAACCGTGGTGGTGCATTGGTACGCATTGAAGGATTACGCGGCTTCATCCCCGGTTCTCACATCAGCACCCGCAAACCGAAGGAAGAATTGGTAGGCGAAGAACTACCATTGAAATTCCTAGAAGTAGATGAAGAACGCAACCGCCTAGTTCTATCCCATCGTCGAGCGTTAGTTGAGCGTAAGATGAACCGCTTAGAAGTGGGAGAAGTGGTAATCGGTACAGTTCGTGGTATCAAACCCTACGGTGCATTTATTGATATCGGTGGTGTTAGCGGACTGTTGCACATTTCTGAAATTTCTCACGAGCATATTGATACACCTCATAGCGTGTTCAACGTCAATGATGAAGTTAAAGTCATGATCATTGATTTGGACGCAGAAAGGGGTCGGATTTCCTTGTCTACCAAGCAGCTGGAACCCGAACCCGGTGATATGATTAAGAACCGTGATTTGGTTTATGATAAAGCCGAAGAAATGGCTGCTAAGTATCGTGAACAGATGCTAGCTAAACAGCAAGGTATTACTATTGCTCCTGCGGAACCTGAAGAAATTCCGGGTGCGGAAGAAGCCGTAGAAGCTACAACTGAGGCAGAAACCCCAGTAGCAACTGAAACTCAAGAAGAAGTATCGGCTGTAACTGAGGTAGAAGAAGCTCCAGCAGCAACTGAGACTGAAAAAGAGATTGCAGCAACTATTGAACAGGAAGGTTGAGTCAAGTCTCAATTTAAACTCTTGTGATAAGTAGGTAATGCTTCGCTACATTTAATTAAAGCGACTAATCAGCCTTAAAAAAACGCTAATAAGCTTGTAGTTATTAAGCTATGAATTAAAGAGGGAACACCCCTCTTTTTTTGTAATGAATTGATATAAGGCGAAATATAGGAATCCGATTTGATTTATGAAACAATCTAAGTACAGGTAGTGGATCGACACGCCTAAAATGTTGCAATAGATTTTTGAGAAAATTGAGATAAATCAATGTTTTCTGCTTTTTCCCTAATGCACTATTTTAGCTGTGTCGATCCAGTAGGGTGTGTTAG
>PWQB01000696.1 GCA_003556955.1 Nostocaceae cyanobacterium CSSed10_463m | reverse complement strand
CGCTAATAATGCGATGTATGATGCCGATATCGAAGCTGGTATTCGTGCTGGCTTACCCACATACAAAATTTACGAATCCCTCGTTTTTGCAGATATTCGCAACGCTTGTGATATTCTGCACCCCGTATATGAAGCCACGAATAGACTAGATGGTTATGTGAGTATAGAAGTACCACCAACCATTGCCCATGATACTGAAGCATCAATAGCCGAAGCCCGGCGATATTTTCAAGAAATTGGGCGGGAAAATTTGATGGTGAAAATTCCTGGGACAGCAGCTGGTTTACCAGCAGTAGAACAGGCGATCGCTGATGGTATAAATATTAATACCACACTCCTATTTTCAGTCGATAGCTACATCAACACAGCCGAGGCTTATATGTGTGGCTTAGAAAAACGAGTAGCACAGGGTCAAGATATTAGCAAAATTGCTGCCGTGGCTAGCTTCTTTCTCAGTCGCATTGATAGTAACGTTGATGCCAAAATTGATGCCAAATTGAAGCGTGGTATTGATGATATCTCCCATGAGGCCAAACTGCAAGCTGTGAGAGGGAAGGTGGCGATCGCTAACGCTAAAATTGCCTACCAGGAATACAAAAAAATCATTCAAAGCGACAGATGGCAATCCTTAGTAGCAAAAGGAGCTAAAGTACAACGGTTACTTTGGGCTAGCACCAGCACCAAAGACCCAAAATACAAAGATGTCATGTATGTGGAAGAGTTAATTGGCCCCGACACCGTTAACACCTTACCACCTGCGACAATCGCCGCTTGTATTGACCATTGCGATGTAGCTAATCGCTTAGAAAGCAACCTTGAAGAAGCTTACCAACTGATGGAAAGCCTGAAAGAACCAGACATTAACATTGATCTTAATGTTGTCATGGATGAACTACTCACTGAAGGTATTGACAAATTTGTTAAACCTTACGAGTCCTTGATGAACTCTTTAGAAAACAAAGTCAAGTTATTGTCGCCTGTGTAGACCTCATCCTAACCAGACGCTAACGCGAACAACTCTTTTGTTGACACAATTCCCCAGCGTCTGATTCACACACAACTCAACAACACCCCACTGAAAACTTCTATGGTTAGTTTGCTAGAAAATCCCTTGCGCGTTGGTCTGCAACAGCAAGGGATGCCCGAACCCCAAATTATAGTCATCTTTGGCGCTTCTGGCGACCTTACCTGGCGTAAATTAGTGCCAGCACTTTACAAACTGCGGCGAGAAGGACGCATTCCACCAGAGACAACTATCGTCGGCGTGGCGCGTCGAGAATGGACTCATGATTATTTTAGGGAACAGATGCAAAAGGGCATGGAAGAAGCCCATGCTAGCGTCCCTTTAGGAGAACTTTGGCAAGACTTTTCTCAAGGCTTGTTCTACTGTCCTGGAGACATAGACAAACCAGAAAGCTATCAAAACCTCAAAACCCTTTTAAGCGAATTAGACGAAAAGCGGAACACACGGGGAAACCGGATGTTCTACCTCTCCGTCGCTCCTAACTTCTTTCCTGAAGCCATTCGGCAACTAGGGGGAGCCGGAATGCTAGACGACTCCTACAAACATCGTCTAGTAATTGAAAAACCCTTTGGTCGAGACTTAGCATCAGCTCAAAGTCTGAACCAAGTGGTGCAGAAATATTGCAAAGAAAATCAAGTCTACCGGATTGACCATTACTTAGGTAAGGAAACAGTTCAGAACCTGCTGGTATTCCGCTTCGCCAATGCCATCTTTGAACCGTTGTGGAATCGTCAATTTGTTGACCACGTACAAATTACCGTAGCTGAAACCGTAGGGGTAGAAGACCGGGCTGGTTACTATGAACAAGCCGGCGCACTCAGGGATATGTTGCAAAATCACCTCATGCAACTGTATTGCTTGACGGCAATGGAAGCCCCTAACTCAATGGATGCCGATAGCATTCGGACAGAGAAAGTTAAGGTACTGCAAGCTACTCGTTTAGCTGATGTTCCCAATTTGTCACGTTCAGCAGTACGTGGTCAGTATAGTGGCGGCTGGATGAAGGGTAAGCAAGTGCCAGGCTATCACGATGAACCAGGCGTTGACCCCAATTCTGGCACACCCACTTATGTGGCCATGAAGTTTATGGTTGACAACTGGCGCTGGCAGGGTGTTCCTTTTTACCTCCGGACAGGTAAACGGATGCCGAAAAAAGTCAGTGAAATTTCCATTCACTTCCGCGATGTTCCTTCTCGGATGTTTCAATCTGCTTCTCAACAGCGAAATGCCAACATTTTAGCAATGCGGATTCAGCCGAATGAAGGAATTTCTTTGCGTTTTGATGTGAAAATGCCAGGAGCAGAATTCCGCACTCGTTCTGTGGATATGGACTTTAGTTATGGTTCCTTTGGTATTCAAGCAACTTCTGATGCCTATGACCGTCTGTTTCTTGATTGTATGATGGGCGATCAAACTTTGTTTACACGGGCGGATGAAGTTGAAGCAGCTTGGCAGATAGTAACTCCGGCGCTTTCTGTTTGGGATACACCCACAGACCCAGCTACCATTCCTCGGTATGAAGCTGGTACTTGGGAACCCGCAGAAGCGGAATTGTT
>PWQB01000220.1 GCA_003556955.1 Nostocaceae cyanobacterium CSSed10_463m | reverse complement strand
CATCAGCAACATTGGAATTGCGGTCTGAAGAAGTTGAAGGACTGGGACAGAAAATTTACGAAACCATCCAAAATGATCAGGGTTATATTTCCGCCGCACTTTTAGCTCGGTTTGACGACTTACAATCATTCCCCCGATTACCTTTTGAGCCAATAGACAAACAAACATATCAGCAATTAACTCAAGAAGTGAAAGCACGACGGAACACAGATGATTTCTGTGCAGTTTTAAGCCGTTATGATTCCGGTGAGTTAACAGAAGCTGGCCCTAGCGGCTGTGACTCTGATAAGTGTATGTTTCCCGACCAGGGGCCAATGTCCTAAACCGACAGACTTGTAGAGACGCGATTCATCGCGTCTCCGACTTTCCAGGTTAGGATCAATTCAAACAACAGGAGACGCTGAAATATGTTTATTAGTGAATTGTCGCCAATATTTCAACAATTAACCAAGCACCCAGTTTCATTTATGGGGGGATTTTTCTCTGGTGTGCTGCGGCTCAACCTCAAAGATGACCCCGTAAAAAGCTGGCTGGATCAACAAATCAACTCCACTGGTTATACTAACCCCAGCAATGAGACACATAATGGCAAAGCTAGCGGCCCTCAGCAAATTGCCATTGATTAAACTCTCCCCGGTCTAAAGACAAGGGGATTCTAAACTGTTGCTAGGTGGCAGGCTAAAGCCGTGCCACTTTGCTTTTTAGTTTTGGTTTCCCATATCTAAGAATTGTATAACAGCAAACATATAAGCACCTCTAATTTTAGATTATTAAAGATTGTAAAATCTCATACTTTGAAAAATGTCACAATCAGTTATTATGTGAGCGTATGCCTAAGTTCAGCCTCTTGGCATCTTTAGTTGAAGCAAAAGCCAGCATCAGATCGCTGTCCTACAACATTCGCCATCGGTGAGTCAGAGCAGACTATGCAGTATTTGCAGTTTGTTTATATCTGTTTACCCAGCTGAACTAATCGCTTTTTGTTGAAAATTACGTGACCCATAATGACTATTTACGTTGGAAACCTCTCTTACCGCGCTACTGAAGAAGACTTAAGGACTGTATTTGCAGACTACGGCGAAGTCAAAAGAGTAGTTTTACCCACTGACCGCGAAACAGGACGGATGCGTGGCTTTGCATTTGTAGAAATGAACGAAGATGCCCAAGAAGACGCTGCTATCACCGAGTTAGATGGTGCAGAGTGGATGGGTCGTCAACTTAGAGTTAATAAAGCCAAACCAAGGGAGGATAACCGACGTGATGATAGTCGGCGCGGGAGTTGGAGTAACAAACAAGATTTTTAACAAATTCGGCAAAATTACCCCTCTGTAAGCGTTGCAGGGAGGGTATGGAGAACCGATAGACGACGTATAGCTGAGTAGAAACCAAGTAGGGGCGGGTTTATTAAAATTATTATTGATAATTGAACATATCTGTAAACCCGCCCCTACATCAAGGCTTTCAGCAATCAAAAATGTCCTAACCTCCTTGGCGGTTGCTATAGTAAGATCCCGAAGCGTAAGCATCCCCTATCAACGAGGTAGGGGTGTTTATTCGGTGTTTTTACTCCTTTAAATCCCTAGAATTAGTTTTAGCCAAACATTCGGCATTTTGGCATGACAAATTTTTTGGTAGCAGTTTAAATAAGATATCAACAGGGATATAGAGAACATGAAAACTTTACGCCGTATAGTGTAAAGCCTTGGTTTCAATACTCCTATCCCCATGCCAGTTGTTGATTTTGTGCTGTAGAACGGCTATTAATGGGTGAACCAGTCAATTCGCCGCACGAAATCATCGCTTCATTACAACTGGCTAAATATGTAACTAAATTAAATAAGTTAACTGATAACTGATAACTGATAACTGATAACTGATAACTGTTAACTGATAACTGTTAACTGATAACTATTCTGTGGGTGCTGGTTCTTCTACAGGGCGAATTATGGCTGGTGCTGGTGTGACTTCTGGCTGGAATATTCCCTCTAATGCTTGTTCTAATGTTGGAGCCATAACGATGCGGTTTTCAAAGGCGACGATTACTCGGACTAGGGTGGGTAGTCTGTTTTGGGTGGCTTCTAAATAAATTGGCTCGACGTATAATAAGGATTGTTCAATGGGAATAATCAATAGATTACCTTGAACGGCTCTTGACCCTTGGCGATTCCATAGGGATATTTGCTGGGAAATTACTGGGTCTTGGTTAATTCGGGCTTCTATTTGCTCTGGCCCGAAAATTAAGCGTTCTTTGGGAAATACATATAGTAGTAATTTACCGTAATTTTCACCGTCTGACCTTGCTGCTAACCAAGCGATTAAGTTGGAACGTTGTCTGGGTGTGTAGGGTAACAGTAAGATAAATTCCTCAAAGGGGACTGTAGGAAGACTGGTAATTAAATAGTATGGGTCTACTGGACGGGCTTCACTACCATAAATTTCGTTGGGTATTTGCCATTGGTCTTCTCGGTTATAGAATACCTGGGGGTCTGTCATGTGGTAGGTCATCAATCGCTCTGATTGAATTTTGAAGTAGTCTACCGGATAACGAATATGGCTCAGGAGGGTAGGGGGTAAATCAGT
>PWQB01000384.1 GCA_003556955.1 Nostocaceae cyanobacterium CSSed10_463m | reverse complement strand
CTAAACGTAGAGTACCGCCATTAGGCATGGCATCACGAGCATTGACACACAGGTTCATTAACACCTGATGAATTTGAGTAGGATCAGCAACTATGATCGAAGTAATTGTATTTGGGATATGAGTTTGAACTGCAATTGATTTGGGGAATGTACTTTTAACAAGCTGCTCAATTTCCCTTAATAAATGTCTGACTTGTAGGGGAAAGTGCTTTCCTTCGACTCCCTGAGCAAAGGACAGAATTTGCTTAATTAACTCTGCACCACGTTTAGCGCTGTCTTGCTGCATTTTGAGCAGTTGGCGACTTTGCTCATCCACATTGCCTAGTCTCAGGGGTAGCAGTTGAGTACTTGTCAGAATCGGTGTGAGAATGTTGTTTAAATCATGGGCAATCCCACTTGCGAGGATACCAAGGTTTTCTAGGCGTTGAGTCCGCAGAAATTGGGCTTCTAATTGTTTCTTTTCGGTAATGTCGGTGTTAACAATTAAGATTGATTTTGGTTCGCCAAATTCATCGCGTACTAGTGTCCATCGACTCTGCACAATAATTTTTTTGCCCTGTTTGGTGATTTGATTTAACTCTCCTTGCCAGGAATTATCTTTTAAAACACTCAAACGAGCCGCTTCTAGTTGCGGTGAAGCTTTTTCATATAAAATCTGATTGGCATTTTTGCCCAAGACTTCAGATGCTGACCATTTATAGATATTCTCAGCACCTTGATTCCAAAATAATATCTGTTTTTCCAGAGTGCAAACAAAAATTGCGTTTGTGGCAATATCAATCAGGGCTGCTTGTTCGCGGATTTTCTCTTCGGCTTGTTTGCTTTTTGTGATGTCGGTGGCAATACCGCAAACAGCATAAGGTACACCCTCAGCATCAAGCAGGGGAAATTTAACTGTAACGTAAGTGTAGATCCCGTCTGGTAATGGTACTAATTCTTCTAAAGTCAAAGGTTTTCTCGCTTCAATTACTTGGCGGTCATTTGCCAAAAATTTTTCCGCTTGTGTTTGGGGAAAAAGCTCGTAGTCTGTTTTACCTTGAATTTGTGCTTGGCTCAGGTTAAAAAGAACTGTAAACCCACGATTGACTAATATATATCGTCCTTGGAGATCCTTGAGGAAAATGATTGCTGTCGAGTTATTGATGATATCCGCAAACTGCTGTTGGCTTTGTCGCAGGGCAGTTTCGGCTCGTTTGCGCTCTGTGATGTCTATAGCATAGCCAATCATGCTGATGGGAGTCTGATTGGGACTACGTAATAACGACAGTGACAAAAGAGCATCAAATCTTTTGCCAAACTTATTTTGCATGATCACTTCAATTTCATGCTTTCCTTTTTCTAAGAGAGGAGCAATCACCTGATTTTCCAGCACATCACCCAGTTCACCTGGATATAGCAGCGAGATATGTTTACCCATAGCTTCGGTAGCTGAATAACCTGTTAATTTTTCAGAACCGTGGTTCCAAATGGTAACGTAGCCTTGAAGATCAGTGGCAATGACTGAATCATGAATCTGGTTAATAATTTGAGCTTGATGCCGTAGCTGTTCCTCTGTGCGTTGGAGTTCGGTAATATCCTGTACGACTGAGTTAACACCAAGCATTTCACCGTTAAGCCCTATTAGGGGGTAGTAATTAACTAGCCAGTAACGTTCAATACCTGGTTGGGCTGGAGCATGAGCATGAACTTTGCGGTTGATGATGGGTAAGCCTGACTCAATTACTTGTTGATAAAGCGGCTCTAATTTTTCACTGAGGCTTGGTAATACTTCCCGCAGAGTACGCCCGATATGTTCGGCCACTGGGACGTTATTAATCTGAGCTAAATGTTCGTTGATGCGGACAAATTTCAAATTTGTATCCATAAAGCTCAATCCAACGGGGACAGAGGCATAGATACTTTCAATTTCTGCTAGTTGTTGCCAAGCCTGTGCTTCGCTTTTTCTCAGTGCTAGTTCTGTTTGCTGACGTTCCTCAATTTCTTGCTGTAACAGTGCATTGGTTTGGGATATTTCGGCGGTTCGTTGGACAACTTTTTGTTCTAAGCTTATATAAGCTTGATGCAGTTTTTCTTCTGCCTGCTGGCGTTGAGTAACTTCTTGTTGCAACTGCTGGTTAGTCTGTGTTAGTTCTTGGGCTTGCGCTGCAACCTCTTGCTGTAAAGCAGCAATCACGCTTGTCATTTCTAAGGGATCAAACAATTGCAAAAAGCTGGTTTGAGTGACAATTCCTAACAAGTCCCCAGTTTCACTGGTAACAACTAATCGCCGCAATTGTCGCCGTTGCATTTCTTGATGGGCAAACCACACAGAATCTTCAGGATGTACACAAAATAACGGTGTACTCATCACAGTTTGAGCTTGAACTTGGGTGAAATCAATTTCTAAAATTTGAAATTGGACAATATCTCGTTCTGTGATTATGCCCTGGGGTATGATCCTGCCTGTGGCATCAGTTTCTGCTATGACTATGCAACTGATGTTTTGATCATGCATTAGCTCGACAATATCAAGTAATGTGGCTGTCAATGGGGCATAAATATCGCAACTTACAGTCAATTCTGATACAGACCGTAATTTCAATAAAT
>PWQB01000584.1 GCA_003556955.1 Nostocaceae cyanobacterium CSSed10_463m | reverse complement strand
TTTTATGACTACACTCCAGTCATCCGCGACCCAAAAAACATTGGTAAAGGGGTACAATTCCTCAACCGCTATCTATCCAGCAAAATCTTCCAAGACTCAAAACAGTTGCTGGATAGCTTATTAAATTTCTTGCGTCTCCACCAATACAACGGAGTCCAACTGCTAATCAACGATCGCATCAAAACTCAGCAGCAACTTTCTCAGCAAATTAAAAAAGCCATCACCTTTGTGAGCGATCGCCCCAAGGATGAACCCTACGAAGAATTTCGCTTTGAATTGCAAATCATGGGTTTTGAACCGGGTTGGGGTAACACAGCCAAGCGGGTACATGACACCCTGGATATTTTAGATGAATTAATTGATTCTCCTGACCCCCAAACCATTGAAGCCTTTATCTCTCGCATCCCGATGATTTTTAGAATCGTCTTAGTATCGGCGCACGGTTGGTTTGGTCAAGAAGGGGTTTTGGGTCGTCCTGATACTGGTGGACAAGTGGTTTATGTCCTCGACCAAGCTAAGAATTTAGAAAAACAACTCCAAGAAGATGCTCAATTAGCTGGTTTAGATGGACTGAATGTTGAGCCAAAAGTAATTATTCTCACCCGTCTGATTCCCAATAGTGACGGGACATTGTGTAACCAAAGGCTAGAAAAAGTTCACGGGACAGAAAACGCCTGGATTTTGCGCGTACCTCTGCGGGAATTTAACCCCAATATGACGCAAAACTGGATTTCTCGATTTGAGTTTTGGCCTTATCTCGAAAGTTTCGCCATTGATTCTGAAAAAGAACTTTTAGCCGAATTTCAAGGTAGACCAGATTTAATTGTGGGTAACTACTCTGATGGTAACTTGGTAGCGTTTCTGTTAGCCCGGCGGATGGATGTGACTCAGTGCAATATCGCCCACGCTTTGGAAAAATCCAAATACCTATTTAGTAACCTGTATTGGGAAGAATTAGAGGATAAATATCATTTCTCCTTACAATTTACAGCCGATTTGATTGCAATGAATGCTGCAAACTTCGTGGTTAGCAGTACCTATCAAGAAATTGTCGGAACACCCGATAGTGTGGGACAGTACGAATCGTACAAATGCTTCACCATGCCGGAGTTATACCACGTTGTTAACGGGATTGAATTATTTAGTCCTAAATTTAACGTTGTACCTCCTGGAGTCAACGAGAGTTATTACTTCCCTTATACACGCAAAGAAGACCGAGTAGAAGCTGATAGCGATCGCCTGGCTGATATCCTGTTTAACTTGGAAGATCCCAATCAAATTTTTGGGAAACTAGATGATCCTAAAAAACGACCTCTGTTTTCTGTCGCGCGACTTGACCGGATTAAAAACCTCACAGGTTTAGCAGAATGCTATGGTAAAAGTCCAGAATTGCAGGAACATTGCAACTTAATTTTAGTAGCGGGTAAGTTGCGTGTAGAAGATTCAGGCGACAACGAAGAACGGGACGAAATTATCAAACTCTATCAAATCATTGAACAGTACAATCTTTACGGTAAGATTCGTTGGTTAGGTGTCCGCTTAACCAAATCTGATTCCGGTGAAATTTACCGAGTAATTGCTGACCGCAAAGGTATCTTTGTCCAACCAGCTTTATTTGAAGCCTTTGGTTTAACAATTTTAGAATCTATGGTTTCAGGAATACCAACTTTTGCTACCCAATTTGGTGGACCACTAGAAATTATTCAAGATAAGGTCAATGGTTTTTACATTAACCCCACAAATTTAGAAGAAACAGCCGAGAAAATCTTAGAATTTGTGAGCAAGTGTGATCAAAGTCCTCAATATTGGGATGCAGTTTCTCAGGAAGGAATCAACCGAGTATTAAGTACATATACTTGGAAAATTCATACTACCAAGCTGTTATCCTTAGCACGGATTTATGGCTTTTGGAATTTTACCTCTAAGGAAAACCGCGAGGACTTGCTGCGTTACTTGGAAGCTTTGTTCTATCTAATTTACAAGCCCAAAGCTCAAGCATTATTAGAACAGCATCAGCATCGCTAAAGATGTAATTAGGTAATATCCAGATCCCCGACTTCTCAAAGAAGTCGGGGATCTATATCGTCAAGGTTTTATGTTTAATTAGGTTAACCAACTTAGTTGTTAATTTATATACTGACAACTGGCTATATACTCAACTGTTGCCAAGTTACTGGCCCCACTACTCCATCAACCCCGACTCGACGCTGATTTTGAAACGCTTTCACGGCTGTTTCAGTCAATGGACCAAAAGCCCCATCCACTCGAATAGCATAGCCGTTAGATACTAACATCCTTTGTAAAATTCTCACAGAAGTACCGGAATTACCAAAACGGAGAATAGGCAGAGATGGCCCGGTAAATCTTGGCGATCGCGCTGCTATATTGATATTATGAGCATTGCTGGCTACTGGCGCATTGTAATTTTTAGCTAGAGTTAACGTATCAGAGAACAAATATCTTTTAGTAATTTTCTCCAAGAGTTTGGCTTTAGCTAACTCAGATGCAGATGAAGTCACCGGAGAAATGTAATTCGTTTTCATGAACTCAGGTGGTGTGATGTCAGGATGTGTAACTAATTGAGTG
>PWQB01000054.1 GCA_003556955.1 Nostocaceae cyanobacterium CSSed10_463m | reverse complement strand
GATTAAAAATCTCGCTGAAAATCCAGCGTCTGAGTGAATGGGGGAACCATTCAACGTGCTTTCTCAGGATACGATGGGGAAAAATCACCTTTCCAAACCAAACTAACTATAGGCGTACCAGGGGATAAATACGAGCAAGAAGCAGATTCAATGGCAGAAAAAGTGATGTCAATGGACACACTAACTGCTACTAATTCCCCAACAATTCAGTCTGATTCGGAAGCGTCATTCGATTCAATTCAGGAAAAACCTTTAGTCCAAAGCATCCACCCACTGATTCAGCGTCAAATAGATTCCAATAAAAATAGCACTCAGAACAGTCCAATAATATATACTAACCCATTTATTCAGCGCTTTATACAAAGGGCTGGAGGCGATATTCCCAGTCAAGAAAATACCAGCTTAGAGAGCCGTTTAGCGAGTCAAAAAGGTTCTGGAAGTCCCTTAGATGAGCAGACACGCTCCTTCATGGAACCTCGTTTTGGCAATGATTTTAGCTCTGTGCGTGTGCATACAGACAGTTCTTCTGTCCAGATGAATCAGGAATTGGGGGCGCAGGCGTTTACTCATGGTCAAGATGTTTACTTTGGAGCGGGAAAATATAATCCTAAAGTAGATGACGGTAAACAGTTATTGGCTCATGAACTGACTCATGTAGTGCAGCAAACAGGGGCTGTTCAGCCTAAATCAACTCCTCACAAAGCATTCAAGCAAAATAAAATCCAAACAAAAGCCCTTTTTACCTCATCTCCTGAAGCGCAATCAATCATCGAGTCCAAAAAACAAAGTTCTCAGGAATCAACAAAGCAAAATCGTCAAGAACCAATTAAGGAAGAGCAACCACAGCCGCAAGAATCATTACCAGTAGCTGATGTTAAACCAGGAAAAGAGCAAGCAGCCAAGAATCAGGATAGCGCCAAAGAACCAGCTACAGAAAAATCTAGTGCCGGTGCGGCAGTTGCACCCCAAGTAAAGATTCAGGGTGAAGCTGATAGTACCAAAGCCCCAGCCACAGGAAAAACTAGCAGTAGTGCGGCCAAAAGCACAAGTGGAACAAAAGCTGCTGCTTCCCCTCAAGAAGATCCAGAATTTCCAGCAGCAGTCAATAATGCCAAGGTAGAGACATCTGCGAAAATTCAGCCAGAGTTAGAGAAAATTCTACCAAGCGTTCAAAGAGACTTGTATGCTTTTGCTCCAGCAATTGTTATTGGTGGTGGATTCGTTGTAGTTTTCACAGCAGGAGCATTTGTTGTTTACTGGCAGCGCACAAAGCAGGATAGAGAAGAAGTTCTTAGAGTTATTGTTGACTGGTCAAGTGATACAGTTGATTCAGTCACAGATAGAATTGTTGCTAAACTTAAAAATATTCATGAATCAGCTAGCTTCTTACGTGATTCAATAAAAGGCGTTGTTAGTAATATATTCCAAGCAAAGAAAAATAGTGGTGACGAGCGTAACCCAGCTAGTGACAAAATGCTCACTCCTGGTGAGATTGAAAAGTTAAAGGAAGGGGATGTAGATATACATGATTTAAAAGGTGGCGACCATGCATCTCGCAGAGACCTGTATAAAGATGCACAAGGCAATATTTATGTTAAACCAAAAGGTGGTCGTGGTCCAGGGGAAGAAACAGGATTAAATATCAATGATTTCTAGTGCGTTTATATGGAACTTAAAATTTCAGCAGCTTTTACACTCACCGGGTTTGACTCTGACCCCGAAGAAATTACTAAAATTTTGGGAATCTTACCAACTACTACCTGGAAGACTGGAGATTTAATTGGAAAAAGTATTTTACGCCGTAAGCACAACGGCTGGGTATTAAAATCTCAGCTTGAGAAAACCGCCTACCTAGAAAGTCATATTAAAGATGTACTGGCAAGACTTCAGCCTAGCTGGCAAAAATTAGTAGAACTTTGTTCTAAATACTATTCAGAGATTTCTTGCGTAATATATTCTGTTGAAGCACAAGGGGAAGCAATTCATTTTGATAAAGAAATTCTCAAATCTGTCTTTGAGTTAAATGCAGAAATTGATGTTGATTACTACTGTTTATATGAGTCTGAATAGTTGGATTTTATCAGAAAATATCTGTAAAATATGAGTTTGAGGGAAACAGAGGTGTGCGAAATTCAAGCCAAAAATACTTTTTTGTTAAGACAAAAAGCATGGGATGTATCATTAGCAGTAGCAGAAAAAACGCATCATTGTTAATAAGAGCAGTGTGTTCTCAATAGATTTTAACCTAATATTATTAAGCATTGTTTATTGAGAAATATTTAAGATATAACTTTGAGTTTTGAAAACTAAACCAAATGAGAAATTATGATGTTTCCGTTGCCCTAACGGTATGAAGGACTTCGGGGTGCTGGACGTTGGGTAAAGGATAAACTGTTAGGAGTGCCATCGGAAGTTACAGCCTTCTTTACACAAGGAAGGGAGTTATATTTAGCAGAAATAGACCAAAGCCTGACTGATATTTCTCAATATGTTGTCGAACAACTGACCACAGCTAAAGAGAAAATTCATGCAGGCAGACAGAAGATTCAAGATTATGTCAACGCCCTGCCAGAAGCACTTCAGCAGG
>PWQB01000124.1 GCA_003556955.1 Nostocaceae cyanobacterium CSSed10_463m | reverse complement strand
TTTTTGAGATTCCAATAGTAATATCACTACCTATGATAACGGGATTCTCCCATGTATACTATTTTGCCAGATATTTACACGTCAGTAAGTTGGTTATATCAAGTTAAGCTGTAAAAATTAAATGAACTCAAAATTAATTAATCGTCAAATTACCCTTGACGCTAGACACATTGCCAAGCATCTACCAGGAACACCCCAAATGCAAAGACTTCTGAAAAAAGGAATTGCCGCTCATGTATTTAATGATGAAAATACCATGAATCAAGTTGCTCAGTGCATAATAGAAGAAGGCGAGTTTATCGGCACTATTCGAGAATATGAACGTTATGGAATGTTTTTTACTGAACCAATAGGTTATAGAATTACTCCAGATGGTAGCCGTATTCCACTTTACTATGGCGAGATAAAAATCAATGCAGACAACCAATACCACGTCATCCCACGCACAAGACCGAGTAAAGAATAACTGGGAATTTACAGAAGTATGGATTGATCCCATGTTATCACCGCCATATATTCTTTTATTACTTTGCGACAGTGACGGAAACTGTCAAATTTTTGATCCAAAACAGGGTGATAAGGTAATATTTTCTAGTAATAATTATGAAGCTGCTAAATTATGGTTACTTGAAGATGAGTATGAACCAGTTCAAGGTAGATTATTAGCTGCTGAGTTAATGTGAAGGGGTATATTTGTAAGGAATTAGGTGGTGGGGTGTAAAATCTAGATTAATTTGAGCTTTCTTATTTCACTTCAGCCGGCGGATGTTCTCCTATTGTGTACAACACACGACGCAAATTAACTACACCTTCTCGATTTAATTGTAGTGTTTCTACCGTAGCACGTCCTGTAGAAGTCAAGCCAATCACTAAAGTAAAATCATCATTCCAACCAAAATGCTCATTCCATGTCTGTTGACGTGGATGGTAGATAGAAACAACATTACCACCTACCGGATCAATTCCTTCAGTCTTGTTATATTTATGATTATTGCAACCCTGACAAGACAAAGCCAAATTATCCAAACTTGTTGTACCACCTTGGCTTCTAGGAATAATATGTTCGATTGAGAAGGGTTGAATAGCAAACCGCACTTGACTTCGACAATATTCACAACATCCATTTGCACGTTTAGCGACAGCTTTTTTCTGTTGTGCTGTAACTCTTTTTTCAGACATAAACTTGCGTCTGAATACCTAAACTTTCCATCAACTCATTCAGTGTAATTCCTCGTAAATTCGCTAAATCCACTAAATATTCAATGCGTTGCGCTTGCTGTTTTTCAATCTGTTTAGTTAAGTGCAATAACTCTCTATATTCTTCATCAGTGAGGGTTTCAGCTTCTCTTTTAGCTATTAAATTGTTATAAGAATTCTGAATATCTACAGCAATTCCTTGATTAATTTTTAATAGCAATTCTGACTCCTGTTCCATCAAACTAGGAGCAGTACGTTGTGCTTGTAAAGCGATAACTTGAGAAATAAACTGCTTTAAATCTGCTTGACTCAGTTGCTCAACCGCTTTGAGCAAATCTTCTGAAGACAATTGTAGTTCAACTTTCATTTTTGGCATTTTGCATTTCACCAGCTAATATATTACTATTCAATAAAAACTTGCATCACTGGTATTTCTCAGTTAGATAACTGACATAATCTGCAACAATATTTTCATTACTTGATATGTCTGTACCTTTAGCAATACCACGCAGTCGGGATAAGTTACCCTTCTTTGAGCCTGGTTGAGTTTCTTGTTGGATTGATTCTAATAAAGTTTGTACCAATAGCCAGCGTTGACTCATTGGTAATTTCAAGACTTGTTTTTGCAATTCTTGTAATGTCATGAGCAGATATTTGAGTTTGTTTTATTTCAATCATACATAAGCGCAGAACATCTCTCTCAGTTAAGCTTCAATTTATGCTTTTGCGTAATTGTCAAGTTAATTTTTGTGAAGGCGATCGCATCTCAATTCCCTATTCATCAACTTTTACTCAAATGTACCTTGCAGAATAAAGTCATAACGAGTATGATTTAGGAAGGGATACAAAACAAACGAGTAAACTTTTGATCATGAGAGTTCAAGAAATTCCCTTGAATCAAATTAAACGGCCGTTACCCCGTGTAAACGATCCAAATAAAGTACAAGCCTTAATGGAATCGATAGCAGCTATTGGACAGCAAGAACCCATTGATGTTCTAGAAGTAGAGGGCCAATATTATGGCTTTTCTGGTTGTCACCGTTATGAAGCTTGTCAGCGCTTAGGCAAAGAAACAATTATCGCCAGAGTCCGTAAAGCTCCTCGTAGTGTCCTCAAGATGCACTTGGCATGAGTTAATAGATGTTAGATGTTAAATTTCTCAAATTTTCCTCTATTGGCAGAAGTTAACGACGAACCCACAGCCGATTTATTGGAAGAATAGATGTTTCGGTGGGTTACGACGGAAATATATTTTTCGTGTTTTGTAAAGTTTTTTAGCCGTCTAACCCACCCTACCCCTAATGACTAATGACTAATGAAACCGAAAAGTTGCAAAATTTGATGCAACGTGTAAATATTCCAAGTTTTAAAGCGTTGAGTCGTGATGCTG
>PWQB01000144.1 GCA_003556955.1 Nostocaceae cyanobacterium CSSed10_463m | reverse complement strand
CGTGTCTGAACGTGGAGGGTTAATTGCGCCGACGCTACCCTGTGAAACGTTAAATAATGTCTAGACTTGTCTAGGTGTTATATAGCAGCAAATAAATAACGCCGATGCTCAAAGCACAGTAACGCTGCTGGCTATTTTGGTATTATTATCCCAGCCAAAATTATGGGTGTGAATGTATCCCAAAATGTCTAAGTGAAAACAAGCAAAAACACGTAAAAATGAATTTATTATGAATCCTGTTTAAAGCTCTGGAGGCAATATAACCATTCTGGAGCGTTTTTTAGGGAATAATTGGCAAAATAAAGCTAAGTGATTGATATGTGAGTAATTCTTTCCGCAAATGCGCTGAATTTTTTATGTTCTATCTTCATAAATCTCGCATAAATACGGTTACACTATTGTTTAATTTTGAGCAAAATTAAATTTATCGAGTTTATTGGGGTGCATTTGATGACCAACCCTACAAGGACTATGATTCGAGTCAATTGGGAGATAGGCAAAGAAGTGGCACTTGAGTGGGAGCGAGCCTCACTCACTGAAATTCGCGCTTATTGTTTAGAGATTTTGCAAGAGATTGGATGTTCTAATACTGAACTTCCAGTTAACTTACAAACTCGTGAACAGCAGTTAAATTTTATTGCATGTTTTGCATCTTTTGCTTTTGGGGAGGTACAAAATGTCTGATTTTTTGCGGAATAATCCTTTAAATGAACCAGAATTATCGGAAGAAACTGCTTTTCCGGCAACCGACCAAGAATTATTGTTTTTAACCCAAAAACTTGCAGAAGTGGAAATACCTATCAAGGTTTTCTTGCAAGCTGTGTCTATAGCTGCTTATGACTGTTTATCTGCTTTTCGGTACGCTGATAAATATTTGCATCTTTCTCAAGAATAAGAAAAAAATATCACTCAATTTTGGATTTTAGATTCACCCCTCCTGATATTGAAACCACAGATAGAAGAAAATACTGAGAAAATTCAGTAATGTGAGGCTATTGACTCAAAGATCAGGAAAATATCTGTGGTTCCAATTAAAGATAAAAATCCTACACAAATCACGCCTTATGTTACTTATGGACTGATTGCAGCTAATGTCTTGGCTTTTCTTTATGAAGTCAGTCTTCCTCCCCAAGCATTAAATCAGTTTTTCCATCTGGCGGCTGTAATTCCCAAAGAACTTACCTTAAGTTTTTCTGGAGTATCTGTTAATCAGCCAGTACCAGAATGGGCAACTTTAATTACAGCACAATTTTTACATGGTGGTTTCTTGCATCTAGGGGGCAATATGCTGTTTCTCTGGGTGTTTGGCAATAATATAGAAGAAAAGCTAGGGCGTGCTAAATATTTACTATTTTATTTATCTTGCGGTGCTTTGGCATCTTTAGCACAATGGTTCTTTGCTCAAGATTCTACCATTCCTTCTTTAGGAGCTAGTGGTGCGATCGCTGGCGTTATGGGAGCATATATTTTAAGGTTTCCCCAAGTGGAAATTATCGGTGTCGTACCTTTAGGATTTTTCTTCCCCTCTTTTCGGGTTCCAGCATATTTCTTTTTGGGATTTTGGTTTATCCAACAAGCTTTTTACGGAATAGCTAGTCTAGAAGCGCCTACAAATATCGGCATGGAAAGCGGTGGTATTGCCTATTGGGCCCATGCAGCAGGTTTTGTGTTTGGGGCAGTTCTGGGGCCATTACTGGGTTTATTTAACGATAAATCTCAAGAAGAATCTTTATCTGGGTAGGTAGGTGCTAAAATCTCACCACTTTTGCATCCAGAGGCGATTTGTCGAGTTTTAGCACTTTGCGATGGCAGCACAGGCTATATTGCAAATAATCGATATTAGGAAAAACACCTGTGTTTCCCCTCCATGATGAAAACCCAACACGCATCACCCCATATTTTACCTATGGGTTGATTGGTTTAAATATTGTAGTCTTTCTTCACGAGGTAAGTCTATCCAGTGAACAATTAGAACAATTCTTTCGGATGTATGCGGTAATACCACGAGAGTTAACCAATAATCCTGCCCAGGAGTGGACAACTCTATTTACGTCACAATTCTTACACGGTGGTTGGTGGCATCTGATCTCAAATATGGTGTTTCTCTGGGTCTTTGGTAACAATATTGAAGACCGGATGGGTCATTTCAAGTATTTGATGTTTTATCTGGCTTGCGGCGCTTTAGCTGCCTTGTGTCAGTGGTTTATAAACATGGATTCCACTATACCTTCTTTAGGCGCTAGTGGTGCGATCGCTGGAGTGTTGGGTGCTTATGTGATCCGTTTCCCCCAATCAAGAATTTTGACCTTAGTATTTTTAGGTTTTTTCATCACTACCATCAGGATTCCGGCAATGATTCTGATCGGAATTTTCGTGATTCAGAATGTGATATCGGGACTTCTCAGCCTGCAAACTGCGGCTAATATGGCTGTGGAATCAGGTGGAGTTGCTTACTGGGCGCACATCGGCGGCTTTGCTTTTGGGATAGTTCTGGCTCCATTATTCGGCTTATTTCGGCGCGACTAGTGCCGTAACTCTAGGCGGAAGTAGTTTGACACTTCCCCTTTCTCCCTGGTTCCGGCTCTTAGTTGTTGTTGACACTAGCTGAAACTTCCGAAAAAATTACCGCTTCTTCCTGCTCAGTTGACACAGGCAAAGGTGGGGAAACGAAAATATCAGCACCATTAATAATTACTCCTAACAAGCCCAGTTCAGATTCAACTAATTGGTCAATAGCTTCTCCCAACATATTTTCTTGTGTATGGTTGGGACGAGCTACTAATACTATGCCATCGCTATAGGGTTGAATTAATAAAGCATCGTTGGATAGACTTAGAGGACTAGTATCTAAAATTACTAAATCAAATCGTTGCCGCACATCCTCCATCAGCTTTCGGATTTCGCTTGATTCCAGAATAGCAGCAGATTGACGCACAGGGCCAGGGCTGGGGATAATGTATAAATTTTCTACATCAGGAACCATGCGGATACATTCATTCAATTTGGAATAATAGCGCAGAGGTTCATAATGGGCATCGGGGTCAGGGGTAACATTCAAAGATGAAGCATGGGAGGGCAATATCTGCGACGGGCTAGGACGCAAGTCTGTTTCGATAATCAAGGTTCTTTTCCCAGCCAGGGCGGATGCGATACCTAAGTTATAAGCACTCACTGTCTTACCTTCTTGGCTGCTAGTGCTAGTCATCAGCAATACCTTGAAATCTCTACCACCAATCCGCCGCAAATTACTGCGAAACTTTTCATAAAACTCCAAATAGGGAGAATCAGCAGAAAGTATTACAGGTAGAGTTTCACGATCTAAATCATCAACAGGCATTAAAGGCAATTCTCCCAGAAGGGTAACTTCCCGTTCTCTGAGGCTGTCGCGGATATCCTCCTTGGTTTTGAAAGTGCCTTCTAGGGAACCCAGCAAAAATATGACTCCCCCACCTACTAACAATCCCATGAAACCACCAATACCTAAAGTCAGTGGTACACTCTGAGGTTTAGTAGTATTGTTGAAAACATTAGGTACTCTGGCAACTGTTAAGCTAGTAACTGTTTCTGCCTCTGCGGCTTTCGCGTCTGTTAGCTTTGCCTGCATTTGGTCAAAAATCGCTTTTTTCAGGCCTACTTCCTGTTCTAAACGCGATCGCGCTAATTGCTTGTTGGGTATTTGAGAATACTCTTGCCGTAATCGTTCTTCTTCTTGAATTTGTTGAGCTAATTGTTGTTGGAGTGTTTCTTTTTGGGTTTCCAACGCTACCATCTGATTTGCTAGCTGTTGTCGGGCTGGATCTAAGTTGCTTTGGGCGCGGATACCCGAAATATTTCCCGGTAAAGGAGCCGCCGTACCCCCACCCCCTACTACCTCAGCAGCACGTTGTTGCAGCAATTCTTCTATAGATTGCTTCTGACGCATTAACTGAATCATAGTTGGGTTTTCAGGTCGTAAATCTTTACTGAGTAAACTGATTTGTGATTCTACTTGATAAATTTGCGATCGCAAGCTAGAAATAATCGGGTCGGCACTCAAAGCCGAAGAAACATAGGCCTGTGCTACAGTTAAACCCAACTTCTGTTGCAAACTGCGAAGTTGAGCATCAATTCCGGCAATCGTTAGTTGAATTGAGCGTTGCTGATTTTGACTACTGGTTATGCCACCCAGCAAACTACCATTTTCAGCCGCCAATATTGCCGGACGCTCCCGGCGGTCATACTCTTCCAACTTCTGTTCTGCTGCTTCGAGTTCTGATTTCGCTTGCGGTATACGCTCATTAATTTTGTCAATAATTGCATTTAATCGCCCGGTATTAATTTCACCACTGAGGGTGATCATAGCTTCCATTAATTCCTGCAATATCTGCCGCGCTCGCTTGGGGTCAGTATCTTGATATTTCAACTCAATAATTGAGGCTTGTTTTTGACCTCCTGCACCTCTGTCCGGTAGACGCAGAGCCACATTTGCACCAATAGTTGTTGGTTTGACATTAACTTTCGCCGCTACAAGTTCAATAATCTGGTCTGACAGCAAAACTTGCTGAGTCAGTTCTTGCCCTTGTTGTTGAATTTCATTCCCAGTAGCAGAAAAGGAAACTGGTGGACGAGTGTAAGCAAGTGCGGCATCTGCTATGTAGCTGGGTGGTGGATCTGGCTGTGTGGCCACTATTGTGGAACCGGCAACTACTAAAGCAAAACTACCCAATCCAATCCATTTATATTTTTCAAAAGCAATCAGATAACGTTTAATAATTGGTGGAGTCATGATAAAATATTCAACATTTAAAATTCAATATCGCGGATTATATGGATTACGCTGATTACGCAGATTTTTTTCATTTGCGCTAGATAAGTAAAATCTGTGAAATCCCTTCATCCGTCTTATCCGTGTCTACGAACTACGAACTACGAACTACGAATTACTAATTACTAATTACTAATTACTAATTACTAACTACCTACCCCCACCAAAGTTTTCAAAGAAATTGAGGAAAGAGCGGATATTGAAAAAGGGCTGTGTAATGGTAGTGAGAATATTAGAAAGTCTCCCGACTAAATTACGTCCCACAACAATCACATCATTATCTTGAAGTGGCACATTTTGAGATGCATCGCCAGCCAAAGCCCTGCGCGCATCTAATCTTTGGGTAATAGCTTTACCTTGTTCGGGATCGAAACGAACTAGGGCAATATCCCGGAGATTAGCACTATCTAAATTTATGCCTCCTAAAATATCAATAAAGTTACTACCATTAGGTAGTGTTTGAGTCGCCATTCCTGACACGGTATAATTTAAAACTCTCACGCGAATTTGTGGTACAGCCAGGGATGAACGAGCCACTAAGTTGCGATCGTAACCGTCATCAGTACCAATTTCTTGTCGGGGGACGATGATGGCATCACCATCTTGTAAGCGTAAAGTTGGTAGTGACCCATCATTCTGTAATACAGCATACAAGTCCACAGTTTGTGAAATCACTGAACCATCAATCAACCTCCGACGAACTTTTACTTGTCGAAGGTCGGCGCTCATAGTAGAACCACCTGCTATAAACAGAGCTTCAGCCACACGGGCTGTTGCGGAAGCAACAGGATAAATTCCTGGTCGAAACACTTCACCGCTAATGGTGACCTGAACTGGTCGTGGTGTTGCCAGCGACACTACCAAATTCGGTTCCACCAAAATATTACTTAAACTCAAGCGAATTTTTTCTTGTGCTTCGTTCAAACTCAAGCCTTGTACAGAAAGTGTCCCCACTTGTGGAACAACTATATTACCTTCTAAATCGACTTGGGCTTGAAAACTGGAATCTGGGCGCTGTGCTGCTAAAGATAAAACTATGACAGGATCAATCACAAAACGATCTAGCAACACCCGAATTTTTTCTTGTGCTTCTTCTAAGGTTAAACCTTGTAGTGCCACTGTATGGAGTAGCGGCACAATAATGTTGCCTTCTGGATTGATTGCGGATTGAAAACTCAAATCAGGGAAACGCTGAACCATAACGCTAATCACATCTCCAGAGCCTAAGCGATAGGGGCCAGGCGGACGCTGAAACACAACACTAATCACATCTCCAGGCCCTAAAAGATAGCGGTTGAGTTGAGGAGAAACCTCATGATTCAAACCCTCAAGATTAGGTGGATTAGGTGGAGGAGAAGGAGGTTGTAACCGTGGTTGTACTTCCACAGCATCGGATATCTGGGTGGGTAATTGCCCTGTCAATTTCCTAGAATTGGATATAGATTCGGCAACAACAGGTTGGAAAGCAGTTGTCAATAATATACTTGTTTGAAAACTAACACAATATAGGATGCTGAATGATGCACGCATAGGGACTTCCAATTAAAAAAATAAATATTTCATTGCTGAGGCAGGCAGGGGAGCAGGGAGCAGGGAGGATAAAGAACAAAGATAGTTATCAAATGGGGCAATTTATTTTCTGGAAATTCCATTTAAAACTGAGATAAAAAGTAGTCTCAGAAATTGATGATTTTATTCTGGAGATATTTTAAAACTTTAAACGGACAGTGCTGCGGATAACTTTGTATTTGATTATTTATGTTAAAACACACTGGTAAATTTTTTTAGAAAGGACTTGTCATTAATGTAGCTTGTACTGCTGCACCAATAGACTGAGCTAAGTCCCAGGTAGTTTCCACATCGCCTAAAGGTTCCATCGGAATCATGATACTGACACTCACCCAAGGAACGCGATTGTTACGCCATTGAGCTAATTGATCTGCCACAAACCAGCGTACAGGCGATGGATGTCCACCATTGGGAGTGGCGTACCATTGCAATACAGCAAAGGTTTCCTGTGAAGTGGAGACCCGAAAGAATCTGGCTTCTACCTGAGTTTCAATATTGTTACCCGATTTTGGAGGTTTTTTAACGGTAAATTCTGCCGAGCGAAATTGAGCTATATCCCATCGTTTCCAGCGAGTTTTTCCCCAGCTATTAATATCAGTCCACTCTACTTCCGGTTGATCCATTGGACCATTTTGTGGATGCAATAGTAATATTGCCCGGTTTTCAGTGCCTTCTTGCTGCACAATTTGCAATGACCATCTACTTGTGCTTACTAATTGTTCTGTTTGTTCAATAGTTTGCCAATCAGGAATGGTGATCCCGGTGGTACGTATCGCCCTTAATGCTGTCAGGTTGGGAACAGGGGGTGGTTGTTTCCATTGCCAACTTCCTGTCAGATATCCAGGAATTCCTTTGATTACCAATAGTGCTAGTAACAGCAACAGCACTGCGACATGAGTGAGTAGCTTATCTTTGAAAAACTGAGATAAGGGATTCATTTTTGACATCTTATTCAGCATTTTCCGCTTCAGCATTTTCCGCTTCTGATTCTAACTCGGAATATGGGGAGAAATTGTTATTCATCCAATTCAGCAAAGGTATTAATAGCAGCAGCATACAAGCTGAGTATAGGTCTCCGCCCCAACTGTCGTGTAGCCATTTAAAAGCTGCATCGTTCCCTGTGCCGTGAAAGAAGCTGAGTAAAGTGTTACGAATGATATTGGCAATAATGCTAATCAGCAGGGCAAAGGATAAAAACCAAGTAGTAATTCGGCGTGAAGATATTGCACCAGTCCAATACAGTAGCATCAAGCTGACGTAGAAGGTCGTAAATAACATTTTTAGCCCTGCACAATAAGGGGCAACTTCTACAATTCGTCCATTTACGTATATATTGATGCCATCTACAACTACTTCCATCCCCAGTTGATTGAGGATGAAACCTGCTGTACCGGCAATGAAGCTTTGCAGTGGTAAGGTGTAGGGAACCAGCAGATAGGGTATGGCGGTGGGGGTGGCTAAAAAGATCAGCAGCAAAGCAAATGCTTGTAGTCGAAAGCCTGGTATGCCTTTGAACCACAAGCACAATCCAGTCAGTATTGTAGGTAGGGAAATATTTACCCACTCTGGAACACCGCTTAAATAAAATACTCCCCCAATTGAGAGCAAAACAGCACCTAAAGGATGAGCTGTATTTGGTAATCGATGCCACTTTTTCCTGTTTAACCAAATCAGGTAAGCTGCAAATGGCAGACCAATCATACCGTGACTAAAGTATTCATGTTCGATACTAATACTTTTGTTAGCCCAACCATCCAACCAGTGCAGCAAGATGGGGGCATAGAGTAGCACTAGAAAAGCAAAAATTGCTATATTGAGCAACTTTCCTGGGTTTCGTTGTTTTAACTGTTGCTGAAATGCCATGCTTTAAAATATGAGTGATGACTGATTTACGGAATGACAAAAGTAAATTAAATACATAATAACTTCTGTTGTTCATCACTGAGAGCAGATGTAATTGCTGCTACAACCTCTTTAATTTGATGACTGTTCAAGCCTGGGTACATGGGTAAGGACAATATTTGACTGGCGAGTTTTTCGGAGTGGGGAAAGTCTCCTGGTTGATAGCCTAAGTCGGTGAAGGCTGGTTGCAAATGGCAAGGAATGGGATAGTGAATACCGGTTTGAATTCCCACTGCTGTGAGTTTGTCTTGGATTTGCTGTCTTTCTAGAGAACAAGAATCATCAACTTTGATTACATACAGGTGATAAACATGGCCTGTACTGCTGTGATTTTGTATAGGGATAATGCCGACAGATGCTAGGGGTGCTAGTTCACGATCATACTGCTGGGCGATAGTCAGGCGATCGCTATTCCATTGCGGTAAATGTGGTAGTTTTTCTAATAACACTGCTGCTTGCAATGTATCCAAGCGACTGTTAGTACCTGGTTCGACATGAAAATATTTTTGGGATGCACCATAATTTCGCAAGCGCTTCATTTTCTGCGCTACTTCTGCATCTCGTGTGAGTAGCATTCCGCCATCCCCAAATGCGCCTAAATTTTTGCTGGGATAGAAACTAAAAGCCGCCGCTATCCCCACCGAACCAGCGCGATATCCTTCTCTTTTGGCTAAATGTGCCTGGGCTGCATCTTCAAAAATTAGCAGCTTATGGGTATCAGCCAAGTCTAATAACTGTTTTGGTGATACCATCTGTCCATAGAGATGTACGGGAATAATCGCTTTGGTTTGTGGCGTAATTGCTTTGGCGGCGGCTTCTAAGTCGATTAAAGCGGTTTGTGGATCACAGTCTACTAGCACAGGCTTGGCCCCAGCCCGTAAAACTCCAATCAACGTGGCGACAAAGGTGTTAGCTGGTAAAATTACTTGATCACCGGCACCAATATTACACGCTTGTAAACCCAGAGCGATCGCATCTGTACCTGATGCCACACCAACACCATATTCTGTACCCGATGCTGCGGCAAAAGCTGCCTCAAAATTTGACAGTGCTTTCCCTAAAATGAAATCTCCCTGTGTTAATACAGCCTGTATTGCCTGTTCTAATTGATTTTGAATCGGCCGGTGTTGGAAATTCAGGTCTACAAAAGGAATTTTATTATTCATATTTTTTTTAGCTATCCTCAAAAATAAATATCAAATTTTTGGCTATTATTACAAGTTTTCAGAGATGAACTAATAGTCAAGTCGGCAGCAAATATTTATTTACTAAATAAATTTAATTGCACCATATAGCTAATTGTATAACAAAATGGTTTATTTACGTATTTTACGTGTTACTACTTAGTATATCCCCAGAATTGATGAAAATTTTGTAAATATTTATATAATTTATTTGAAGTTAAACACTCATTAATAGAGGTATTTCATATTTGGTAATTCCAAATTAATTGATAAACATCTTGGTTATATTGTTTTTTGTAATTCCTGAAATAAAATTATGTGTACAATCTCAATTAGATAACTGTAAGTAAATATTTTGGCAAAAAATATATACTTACTCGTAGAGGCAGGGAACAGGGAACAGGGAACAGGGAACAGGAAAAAATTAGTAACAGCATACTGAATTTTTTCAAAAATAGAATAGGAGTTCTATATCTATTTAAACTAGGAAAAATCATCAACACAGCCCCGGAGTAGCGCTAAAAATTACGTATATTTGACAGGGTTGCTAGTTAAAAGTGAGATGAGTTTTTTGTTTGATTTCATGTTTAGTATTATACTACCCTCATCCAATTAAAAAATAACGCTATTTGCCATCAAAACCTCAAATAAGGCAAATTACCCTAACTGTTCACCAATGAGATCAAAAATTTCTGTTCGCATCTTGTTGATTATGAGCAAAATTGGGGAATGCTTAAAAGTAGAAAATCATAACCCAGACTCAGGGGTTATATAAATTACAAGATTGCAAAAATATTAAGGTAGTGATGGTAATGGTAGAGCCTGAAAACAAACAGTTTGGCTTCAAGGATGGTTGGGTTTCTCAAGATTTCATGGAGGAAAAACGCCTAGAAGCATTGTCTGCATTAGGTTTACGGCAATCAGAAACAATTGCAGTCTT
>PWQB01000273.1 GCA_003556955.1 Nostocaceae cyanobacterium CSSed10_463m | reverse complement strand
TAATGATGTGGTGTGATGAGGTAATTTAGCTGGTTTTGTGTTTGGTATGCCTCCGAAAGTCACCAGCAATGATGGTACCCGCCAAAATGAGGGTACTTCTTACCACATAGAAGGTTTTTATCGTTATCGTGTGACAAGTAATGTGGATGTGACTCCTGGTGTGATGGTGATTCTCAATCCAGAACACAATGATAATAATGACCCGCTTTGGGTAGGTGTTGTCCGGACAAGATTTAGTTTTTAACACGAAGACACTAAGACACTAAGAAGATTTGGTTTGTAAAGGTAGAATCGATTCTGAAGCTTTGATTTCAGGAGTAAGGTTCTGTCTCTACAATTTATTTCTCTTCCCCCTTCTAGTTCCCAACCCCCGGTTGGTTTAATTGTCTGTTTACACGGTTGGGGCGCTAATGCTGAAGATACCAAATCTTTAGCACCTTTTTTTCAGTTACCTGATTACCAATTTTTGTTTCCTAATGCCCCTTTTCCCTTTCCCCATTCTGATACAGGTAGGGCATGGTACGACCTGAGAAGCGAAAATATGTATGCGGGTTTGCCAGAAAGTCGGGAATTGTTGATGAGTTGGTTAGAATCTTTGGCAAGTACCACGGGTGTTCCTTTGTCGCGCACTGTTTTATGTGGTTTTTCTCAAGGTGGGGCGATGACTTTGGATGTGGGGTTAAAATTGCCTTTGGCTGGTTTGGTGGTAATGAGTGGATATTTGCATCCAGATTTATTGACTACATCTGCTGGTGATTTTCCCCCAACTTTAATTATGCACGGTAGATATGATCAGGTGGTGCCACTGGCTGCGGCTGTGAAATCACGGGAATTTACCAACTCTCTGGGGATAACAGTTGATTATCATGAATTTGATATGGGGCATGAAGTTAGTAGAGAAATGTTAAATGTGCTACATAATTTTGTGAAAAATCTTCTGGCTTAGTCTGGAGGACAAATTTTTTGCAAATTATGGTAAAAAAAATCCGAGTTTTTCGGAAATCTCACCCCGCTAATGAGTAAGATAGATTGGGAGGCAGCTGCAACCGCAACTCAAATCCTGCTGGGTGAGAATTCTGCATAAGGGAGGGGCAAGGATTATGACAACTTTAACCATTTCTAAAAAGGACATTTCTGCTATAACTACGGCAGATGTCAAGGAGTTGGCTAATCGTCTGGAAGAAGATGATTATAGCAATGCTTTTGAAGGTTTAAATGATTGGCATTTGTTGCGAGCGATCGCTTTTCAACGTCCTGAATTAGTAGAACCTTATATCTACCTCTTGGATTTAGAAGGTTACGACGAAGCATAACAATTTTCAGGTTAGGAGTAAACAGTTATGATTTGTAACATTTGCTCCTAATTTTCCTCTATGCTCAATCTTCAACCTGAAACCTCAAACCCCAAAACCAGGGTAATCATTGCTGTAGGTGGTGGTATCGCCGCCTACAAAGTTTGTGAATTGGTTTCTCTACTGTTTAAATCTGGGGTAGAAGTTCGCGTCATTCTCACCCCAGGAGCAGAAAAATTTGTTACGCCTTTAACTTTCGCTACCCTCTCGCGCCATTGTGCATATACAGATAATGACTTTTGGGAAGCGAGTCACTCACGTCCTTTGCATATTGAGTTGGGGGAATGGGCTGATTTGTTAGTAATTGCACCTTTGACGGCTAATACGTTAGCTAAGTTAGCTTATGGGATGGCTGATAATTTACTCACCAATACTGTTTTAGCTTCTACTTGTCCTGTGTTATTAGCGCCGGCGATGAATACAGATATGTGGGAACAAGTGGCGGTGCAGCGTAATTGGCAACAAGTATTGACAGATGGCAGATATTATGCTATGAATACAGCATCTGGGTTGTTAGCTTGCGATCGCATCGGTGCCGGCAGAATGGCAGAACCTAGAGAAATTTTCAGTTATATTCAATCATTGCTGCACACTGGCGGTAAGCGGGATTTAATCGGGAAGCGTGTTTTAATTAGTGCTGGGGGAACCAGAGAATTTCTTGACCCGGTGCGATTTATTGGGAATCCCTCTACAGGTAAAATGGGATTAGCTTTGGCACAAGCGGCACTACATCGGGGGGCAAATGTGACTTTGGTACATGGTGCAGCTAGTTGGGAAGCACCATTAGGTGTGCAAACTATACCTGTGGATAGTGCAGCATCAATGCAACAGGTAATGCAATCATATTTACCCGATGCTGATTTGATAATTATGTCCGCAGCCGTGGCGGATGTCAAGCCTCAAGATTATAGTACAGAAAAATTACCCAAGCGATCGCTACCCCAAGCCTTACCTTTAGCACCAGTCCCAGATATTATTGCCGAATTAGCCAAACTTAAACAACCCCATCAACTATTAATTGGCTTTGCAGCGCAGACAGGGGATATTATCACCCCAGCAAAGGCAAAATTGCAGAATAAGAATTTAGATATGATTGTCGCTAACCCCATTGACCAACCTGATAGTGGTTTTGGGAGTGACAATAATCAAGCCATATTCTTAGATAAACAAGGAAATCAACGAGAAATTCCACAGAGTTCTAAGTTACAAATGGCGCATTACTTATTTGATTTTGTGGTTGGG
>PWQB01000096.1 GCA_003556955.1 Nostocaceae cyanobacterium CSSed10_463m | reverse complement strand
TTAAATGTTGCTGATGTTCGGGAATACCAATACCTGTATCCCAGACTGTAAAAGCAATCCAGCCTTCCCAGCGACTAATCCGCAAACCAATTTCCCCAGAGTTTTCTGTGAATTTAAAGGCGTTGGAAAGCAGGTGTACCAACATTTGACGCAAGCGCAATTCATCGGCGACAATTTCGTCTAAGCCCGGTTCCATTGACATCGTAAATTCCGGACTCGCATCCCTAGTGGAAGTGTCACTGCTGCTGGTTTTGCTGGTTTGCGTGTGAATGGCTTTTGCATCCATGACAGCGCGATCGCACACTTGACGAATTTTCACCGGTACCAGGGCTAAATCCATCTGTCCCGTTTCCATGCGGGTCAAATCTAAAATATCATTGACCACACTCATTAAATGTCGTCCGCTTTGATGAATCAATCCCGCATAACGAGCTTGACGCTCATTGAGTTCCCCCAACTGCTGATCTACCAGTAAGCGTGACAGTCCTAATACCGCAGTCAGGGGAGTCTTGAGTTCATGACTAATACAAGCTAAAAATTCATCTTTTAAGCGATTTAATTGAATTAAGTCCGCATTTTTGGCGGAGAGTTCTTTATATATTTGCTGCTGTTCGGTAACATCAGTAGCTAATATTAAGCACAAGTCATTACCCCGTTTTTTCTTGACAGTTGTCCCAGTTTGCTCAAAGGTAAATTCTCCCGGTAACATTTCCCGGAATATTAGTTCTGATTTGGGATGAGCTAAGGAAATTTTATCAAACTGCCAAATGCGATCGCTGCCATTTTGGATTTCTACAACACAGGTACAAGTACCTCTTTGGCTATCGAAAAAACAACGATTGGATGTAGTGGTTGTGGCGATTGACTGCTGATGTAGGCTGTGTGATGATGGTGGAGTATCTGCTTCATTTCTGACCACAAAGCCTTTTTCCCCCAGATGAGCAGGTAGCTGTATTCCTGTTCCCTGTCCTGGGGCTGCATTGGGTTGCATCAGCAAATGCAATCTACTGGCTGGTGGGTTAGCGTAGTCTGTCTCTGTGCTGGTGTGGGTACGAGTCAAAATTGCTTCGACTTGTTGTCCAATGCCTTCTGGATCTTTGAAAGTTCCTAATTGTTCCCACCACGCCGGATTTTTGGCTATGACTTCACCTGTTGCCGTTTGTAGCATTAACGGCCAAGGTAGTAGTTCTATTAGTTCTACCAGTGATTTTTCTGTTGATGAGCGTTCATATATTTTCCGCGATCGCCTAGCGGCTGTTTTAGAGGCTCGCACATTATGTGTTTGATAATCAGTGCTGCTATAAGTAGATCGCGCCAGCCCAGAATGTTCAGCACGCCACTGCGTTTTGGCTTTTTTGCGGGAAGTGTTAATATTGTCTGGGAAACTATTTTTCGGACTGCTCTTGGCAGGAGGTGAATATGGATGTGTCGTCCTCTTAATTGCCCATTTTTCCTGAGCCAATGCTTTTAACAGACGTGCGCTATTCAGCAACCCCAGAAATTTTCCCTCCCCATCAGTCAGCGCCCAATCCAAATTCATCTGACTCGGCTGCTGTTCGTAGCGCAAAAGTAGTTCAAATTGTTCTAGATCATAAGTTGCTGGTAATATTTTCAGTGGTTCAATGATGGTGTTATCCCAGGTTGACAATGGCTGTTGCCAGTGAAATTCTGCAATTTCAGCAGATCCAGCCAAAAGCTTTTGGGTTAAACGGGCAGATTGCACCAATCCTAACGGGCATTGTTGCTGATTTACTACTACCAAGCGATCGCACTGCTGTTGCTCAAAAATCTCCAGCACTAGAGCCAGAGTAGTGGTTTCTACGCAGTTGGGTACGGTTGCTAGAAAGTCATAAAGCGGGTACTGTAGCATTGACATAAGGAATCTTAGGGGTCATTCTTCTTTGCGGAAGCTTGCAACTTCACCATCAGCACTTCAGCAAACGAGTGTTTTAGCTGCAAAACCATATTCTTTCAGAAGACTCATTTCAGCCATTCTGGTTACAGATGCAACGCCATTCAAACAATGAGTTTGCCGTGTGACTGATCTCACGGCCATACTTTTCAGAGACACAACTCAACAGATTCACTCGTTGCTTTTTACCACTGACAGTTTCAGGGGAATCTCCTGAACACTCTCTTATTGGTGATCAACTCCTTTTTGATCGTGACAACTAAAACAATTATGGGGTCAAAGATTCGCTAATAAACCTTGAGGAATTATAATGATTTAGAATGCGACGATACTTTAAGTTAATTTAAGTATCTTAACTAAAGAGTATCCTCAAAAATCTATACCTGGAGAAAAATACATAAGTGAATCATCCATTCAGGAACGTATATTCATGGACAACAGACCCCTGACCAGCCAAATCATAAGTCCTAGGGACGATGAGACCGCAGCCGCAGTTTGTGCAAAACTTGCTCTGGACTGTACGTTACGTTGACATGAAGCGTTAGCTCAAAAATCAATTGCCACTTTAATACACAACTAGACATAAACTTAGAAGTGTTATCCACATCTAAGTACAGATAGTCCAGCAACATTGGTCAAGCTGATTACTTAAGACATATAAGTATACAGAATGTTACTACTCA